>NZ_JBFTNT010000208.1:0-13091 GCF_056397585.1 Pedobacter sp. 05L430
GAGGATATCTATAGCCCAAATATTTCTTGTAGTTCTATTCACATGTGGCGCAGCGGCAAAAAATGCTGGCGCTCAGGGAATATTGAATAAAGAAATTTCCATCAGCATTAATGATGCTAAGGTAACCGAGATATTAAATGAAATTCAAAACCAAACAAAAGTTAAATTTATTTATAGTCCATCGGTAATTAAGTCTGAGCGAAAAACATCAGCAAACTATACCAAAAAACGGCTTGGAGATATCCTTGACGAGACATTAAATCCACTAAGTATCTTCTATAAGGTAATTGATAACAGAATTATTCTGTACGATAAAGATATGTCTAAGAAGACTAATGAGCCAAATACCAATAAGCCCCCTGTTCCAGTCAAAGGTAAGGTAACTTCAACAAAAGGAGAAACATTACCCGGGGTAAGTGTAAAAGTAAAAGGTACTACAACAGCTACTATTACAGATATAAATGGAAATTTTGCCATTAGTGTGCCTGATGCTAATGCTGTTTTGGTTTTTTCTTATATCGGTTTTACGTCAAAAGAAGTTCCGGTTAATGGCCAGAGCACTTTAAATGTTCAGCTTATCGAAGAAGAAACTTCATTAGGTGAAGTTGTTGTTCTGGGATACTCAACACAAAAGAAAAAGGACCTTACCGGGGCCGTTTCTGTGGTGAATGTTGCCGACATGATTAAACAACCCAGCCCATCCATAAATAATCTGTTGCAAGGACAGGCCTCTGGGGTTACCATTTTGGGTTCCGGACAACCTGGAGAAGAGCCTCAGGTGCGTATCAGGGGAGTAAATACTTTTGGCAATAACAACCCACTTTACGTGGTTGATGGTGTTCCAACGCTCAATGTAGCCGATATTAATCCGAATGATATAGAATCGATGCAGGTGTTAAAAGATGCAGGATCAGCTTCAATATACGGATCACGTGCGGCAAATGGAGTTATTGTAATCAGTACTAAAAAAGGTAAGGATAAAGTAAAGGTACAATATGATGCTTATTATGGTACACAGCGACCTAAAACAGGAAACGTTTGGAATATTTTGTCGCCACAGGAGATGGCAAATCTGAAAAGACTTGCTGAAGCAAATACTGGAGAAACTGAATTTGATGATCCACTATATGGAAATGGTCCAACCTATGTATTGCCCGATTATATCTATCCACTAGGGGCTAAAGAGGGAGATCCATCTGTAAACCCATCCTTATATAATGTAAAACCGTTATTTACTTCTGATGAAGAGTATAATAACTTTTACAGAATTAATAGAGCAAACAAAGCAGGAACGAACTGGTATGATGAAATATTTAACCCGGCACCAATAACCAGTCAGAACATCTCTGTAAGTGGCGGTTCAGATCAGGGGAGTTATCTTTTCTCTGCAAATTATTTCAATCAGAAAGGAACATTGGATAGAACTTATCTAAAAAGATATACAGTGCGTTCTAATACTCAATATAACATTGGAAAATATGTCAGGGTTGGAGAGAACTTAGCTTATACCATTACAAATAATCCTAAAATAGACGGGCTTAGTGGTGACAATGCTATAGGGCATGCTTTTAGAGAGCAACCTATTATCCCTGTATATGATATTATGGGGAATTTCGCAGGTGGTTATGGTGGGAAATTAGGCGATGCCTATAATCCGGTAGCCATGCTGTATCGTACTAAAGATAATAAGGCAACAGACAACAGGTTATTTGGAAATATCTTTGCAGAAGCAGATATTTTGCCTTTTTTAACACTTAGAACTGCATTTGGTGCCGATTCATTTTCAGGTGCATCAAGATCATTTGTTTTTCCTCAATATGAAAATGCAGAGAATACAACTAGTAACAGTTATGCCGAATCTTCAAATACTGGATTAGAATACACCTGGACAAATACCTTATCATTTAACAAAACTTTTAACCTGCATAGTTTAAAGGTATTGGTAGGAACTGAGTACAACAAGAACCGGTATAGCACCATGAGTGGAAGTAACAAAGGTTATTTCTCATTTGATCCCGATTATACAAACCTTTCGAATGGTAGCGGCCCAATGGAAACTGTTAGTGAAAGAACTGCTGATGCTTTGTTCTCACTAATAGGGCGTGTTGATTATGCATTTAATGACAAATATCTTATCGGAGCTACTATCCGTAGAGATGGTTCATCTAAATTCCTGAAAAACACATATGGAGTTTTTCCTGCAGTAAGTGGTGCCTGGAGGATCTCAAAAGAAAGTTTTTTATCCGATGTGAAATGGATTACGGATCTAAAAATAAGAGGTGGCTGGGGTATTATGGGTAACCAGGTAAATGTTTCCGGTGCCAACTCCTTTACAACATTTGGCAGTTCAATTGGCCAGTCTTATTATGCAATAGGTGGCGGAAATGCTGTAGTTGCAGGATTCTTTCAAAACCAAACCGGAAATCCGGATGCAAAATGGGAGAAAAATGTAAACTCAAACTTTGGTTTTGATGCAACATTATTTGGTGGCGGTATAGAGATCTCTGCTGATTATTACCAGAAAAATGTTCGTGATCTTTTGTACAATCCAGAAATGATTGGAACTGTTGGTGCTGCTACTGTGCCATTTGTTAACATAGCTCAAATGAAAAATGATGGGTTCGATATTTCGTTAACAGGACATAAAGATGTAGGAAGCGATCTTAAACTTAATGCGACGGCTACAATTACCACCTACCGTAATGAGATAAAAAAAGTATCTGGAGATGTAGATTATTACGATGTAGATTCAAGAAGATTTGATGGTAGTCGTATTATTCGTAATGCTGTAGGACACTCGGTTAGTGAATTCTTTGGTTATAAAATAGCGGGATTCTGGAATTCAGACAATGAAATTGAAGCTGCAAATACAAAAGCTCAAGCTGTTACTGGTGATCCAAATACTGTTTATCAGGATGATGTTAAAGTCGGCAGGTTTAAATACGCAGATGTAAATGGCGACGGAATGATTACGGCCGATGACAGAACCTTTTTAGGTAATGCAAATCCGGATTTCAGTTACGGGCTTAATCTGGGTGCTAGTTTTAAAAACTTCGACTTTAGTGCTTTCTTTTATGGTGTTCAAGGCAATTCAATTTGGAATCAGGTAAAATGGTGGACAGATTTTGTGCCTTCTTTTGGCGGAGCAAAAAGCCACACAGCTCTTTATGACTCATGGACACCCTCGCATCAGAATGCAAAGGCACCAATACAGGAAACAACCCAATCTTTTAGCACAAACAGTGTCCCTAATTCTTATTTCGTAGAAAAAGGATCTTACCTGAGACTTAAAAACGTGCAAATTGGTTATACACTCGCTGCAAATAAGCTTCAAAAGCTGGGTGTTAACAGGCTAAGGGTTTATATCTCTGCGGCCAATTTGTTCACAGTAACAAAATATTCAGGAGTAGATCCGGAAGTTGGAACCTCAAGTGAAACAGGACAGCAAACAGCCTACGGGGTTGATGACGGTTCTTATCCAAGTCAACGGACTTTTTTACTGGGTTTAAATTTACAGTTTTAATTACCTAACGGTTTAAGGAAATGAAAAGATCAACATATATATTACTAGCTGTGCTGTTATTTACAGGACAACTATTTTATTCTTGTAAAAAGGCTTTAATACAGCCACCTCTTGGCTCATTATCAGAAGAGCTTGTTGCTAACAAAAATGGTGTAAATGGACTGCTAATTGGCGCTTATGCCGCTTTAGATGGTATGCAAGGTGGCGATGTTGCATTGGGTGGGGGCGATGCCTGGCAAGCCTCTCCTACGAACTGGGTTTTTGGCTCTGTGGTAGGTGGTGACGCTTCTAAAGGAAGCGACGGTGCAGATCAGCCGGCTATTGATCCAATTGCCAATTTTTACTCAGGAGCAACCAATGCTTTTTATGATGGCAAATGGAAAGCACTATATGAAGGTGTTACACGTACAAATAATGTTTTAAAGCTGATGGCAAAAGCTACAGATCTGAGCGAAGCAGAGCGTAAAAGTATTGGCGCCCAGGCACGTTTTTTACGTGGTCACTATTATTTCGAATTAAAAAAGATGTGGAATATGGTTCCCTGGATTGATGAAACCACAACTAACTTTAATCAACCTAACAATGTGGATATATGGCCGCAAATTACTGATGATCTGAAGTATGCTTATGAAAATTTACTTCCAGCTCAATCTGAAATAGGGAGGGCAAATAAATGGGCAGCGGGTGCATATCTTGCCAAGGCTTACTTGTACCAGTATAAATATGACCTGGCCAAACCAGTATTTGATGCGGTTATTACACAAGGTCAAACCAGCTCAGGCCTAAAATATGATCTGAATAAAAATTTTGAAGACAACTGGTTGCCAAGCAGAGAAAATAATCCGGAAGCAGTTTTTGTGATCCAAATGGCTGCAAACGCAGATCCAACAGGACCTTCAAATGCCAACAATGGCGACATGCTTAATTTCCCTTATGGGGATGGAAGCCCTTTTAGCTGCTGCGGATTTTTCCAGCCTTCAATAGATTTGGTAAACCATTTTAGAACAAACCCCGCTACAGGATTACCATATTTAACAAACTTTAATAGTTTCCCTGTAAAAACAGATATGGGAGTAGAGGCTGGCCAAAATTTCACGCCAGATGAAGGAACACTTGATCCACGTTTGGATTGGACTGCCGGTCGTCGCGGCATACCTTATCACGACTGGGGAATTTACCCTGGTAAACCATGGGCAAGAGATCAAAGTTATGGCGGTCCATATGGACCAAAAAAGAACGTTTATTGGAGTGAAAATGCAGATAGCGATGGAGACCAGGGCACCTGGGCACCGGGAACGGCTGTTAACTATTCAATTATCCGTTTTGCGGATGTACTTTTAATGGCTGCCGAATGTGAGGCACAAATTGGAAGTTTAGGTAAAGCTCAGGAATACGTAAACAGGGTTAGGGCAAGAGCCGCGGATCATGAAAGCTGGCTTTTTAAATATAAAGATGATGAAGACCCTTCTGCCGGATTCTCTGATGAACCGGCAGCCAATTACAAAATCAATGAATATCCGGCAGGAAACTTCACAAGTCAAGGTAAAGACTATGCCTTAAGAGCGATCTATTATGAAAGGAAAATAGAGCTGGCAATGGAAGGTCACCGATTCTTTGATTTGGTGCGATGGGGTATAGCCGATCAGGAATTAAATGCCTATTTTAGCTATCAGGGAAAAATTACGTCTGACGTGAGGAACGGTAAGTTTGTTAAGGGCAAGAATAATTATTACCCAATACCACAGCGCCAGATAGACTTAAGCCAATCTAATGGTGCGCCGGTTTTAAAACAGAACCCAGGATATAATTAATCTGAACATAACCTAAAACAATGAACCAACCTATTGGTTTCCTTTTTTTAGTTACAACGAAGGTGGAGGCATTAGTTTCTCGCCCATAGCAAATACGCGAATTTTAGGTGTTTTGCAGCGAATAGCGCTTTGTTATGGTATTGCATCGTTGCTAATCCATTACCTGAGCACCAGAAGCGTAATCATTATCAGCTTATTGTTTTTGATTGGCTATTGGGTGGCCTTATTGTTATTTGGGGATGCGGCGGATCCGTTTAGTATGACGGGAAATGCTGGCCAATATCTTGATCTATATGTGCTGGGAGATAAGCATATGTACCATGGCGAAGGTATAGCTTTTGATCCTGAAGGGATATTGAGCACCATACCTTCTTGTGTGAACGTGATTATCGGATATTTTGCTGGTAAATTCATACAGGAAAAAGGAAAAGGATTTGAAACAATTTCGAAACTATTACTTGCCGGTGGCCTGTTGATATTAATAGCAATATGCCTGAATCCGGTATTTCCTATTGTTGGTTCATTGCTTTTTGCAATTTGTTTTATGCTCACCTGCTGGCTGGTAGGCTATATACTCGATAAAAGGAAAATATACATACGCGTTTAGTTATCAAACAAAATGAAGAAATTCTGTATTCTAATTGCACTACTTTTTAGTGGTTTAATAAATGCTTATGCACAATCGGCATCGCCGTTTAAGATTAGTGACCTCCACATTACAAGGGAGGTCTTGAACAATATTGATGATAAAACCTTATCAGTACTAACAATTACTAATAATGGCAAACAAACATTACCTGCCGGAGGCTGGAGCATTTATTTTAACTCCAGACCTATGCAAGTTACCGGTATCGACAGTCTTAGTGCCGGAATAAAACATATAAATGGAGACTTATTTCGTTTGTATCCCTTAAAAGGTTTTGCGGCTTTAAAATCTGGTGCATCAAAAAAGATCAAAGTGCTTTCAACGGAGGTAAAAAATATTACTGACCTCTCATCAGGTTTTTATCTGGTGTGGGACAAAACCCCTTCTAAAGGATATAATATCAAGCATACAGATATAAATCCGACTCAGCAGGTTGAAAAAGTAGAGGCTGAGGTGGCGGCTCAAGTATTTAGCCGGAACAAATCTATACAGGATATTCCTCTAGATAAACTGCCCAAAGTTTTTCCAACTCCTGTATCTTATAAAGAACAAGAGGGGGCATTTAAATTGACCCCAGAAGTTTCGATAATAACTGAAATTGAGTTTGATAATGAGGCCAATCTATTTGCCGATGAATTATCGGCTATACTCGGTAAAAGACCTTCTTTTGTTCAGTCGCCTGTTAAAAACATTATTGTAATTAAAAAAGGAAACATAAGCGGTAGTGAGTCCTATAGACTAAGCGTTACACCAGAAAGTATAGTTGTTACAGCTGCCGAACCGGCAGGCGCATTTTATGGTATACAATCTTTAAAGACTTTATTCCCTTCCACATCTTGGGGAGCTATCCAAAAGGAAATTGCAGTACCTGCAGTCGAAATTGAGGACGCTCCCCGGTTTGGATTCAGGGGATTCATGATGGACGTAGGACGAAATTTTCAAGCTAAAAAGGAGGTGCTGAAAGTTTTGGACGTGATGGCACTTTATAAAATGAACGTGCTTCACTTCCATTTAAATGATGATGAAGGATGGCGATTGGAGATTCAAGGCTTGCCTGAACTTACAACAATTGGCTCGCAACGTGGTCATACGATTGATGACAGTAAGAATATTCTCCCATCGTACGGATCTGGATCTGAAATAGGTGTGAATTCCGGAAGCGGATTTTATACACGCTCCGATTTTATTGAAATCCTTAAATATGCTACTGCAAGGCATATCCGCGTGATACCTGAGATTGAAACCCCCGGCCATGCAAGAGCCGCCATTAAGTCTATGGATGCCAGGTACGAAAGATTAATGAAAGCAGGTAAAAAGGAAGAAGCCGGACAGTATCTGTTGCGAGATTTGAATGATAAATCAATATATGAATCGGTTCAGGGATGGAATGATAATGTAATTAATGTGGCGCTACCATCAGCGTACAACTTTCTTGAAAAAGTGGTCGATGAAATACGCATTATGTACACAGAAGCCAATGCTCCACTGGCAACAATACATTTTGGTGGTGATGAAGTCCCGGCTGGAGTATGGGAAAAATCTCCTGCTGTTGCAAACTTGTTAAAAACCGATACTTCAATTAAAGGGGTAGATGAAATGTGGCATTACTATTTCAGCAAAGTCAATAATATGCTTAAGGCAAAGCAGTTGTATTTGTCGGGCTGGGAAGAAATAGGACTACGAAAAGCACTGGTAAATGGAGAAAAGAAGATGGTGCTTGATGATCGTTTTGCTAATGAGAATTTCCACRCCGATGTATGGAATAACTTAAGTGGTAATGAGGATCTTGCCTATAAATTAGCCAATGAAGGATATAAAGTTGTACTAACGTGTGTTACAAACCTTTATCTGGATCTGGCAACCAACAAAAGTTTTAACGAAACCGGCCAGTATTGGGGTGGTTATGTTGATGTAGAGAAACCTTATTATTTTGTTCCTTATGAACTGTTTAAAAATTTGAAGGAAGATGAAAGTGGTAACCCTATTGATAAAAAGAAATTAGAGGGGAAAACTACGCTTACTGAATTTGGAAAATCAAACATTGTGGGCATACAATCGCCTTTGTGGAGTGAAATCATTAAAACCCCTGAAAGATTTGAGTATATGCTTTTGCCAAAGTTATTTGGTGTAGCTGAAAGAGCTTGGGCAAAAAATCCCGAATGGGCAATTGAAAAAGATACCTTAAAAAGTAAAGTATTGTATAATAAGGACTGGTCTGAATTTGTGAATATTATTGGCAAAAGAGAAATACCAAGGTTAAATCATTATTCAGGTGGTTATAATTACCGTATTCCAACCCCTGGGGTATCAATAGAAAGCGGGCGGGTGAGTGCAAATTTACAATTGCCAGGGTTTGTAATTCGGTATACTACAGATGGAACAGAGCCAACAATAAATAGTACTATCTACAAATCAGCTATTGATACAAAAGGAATAATACAATTAAAAGTGTTTAATAGCGAAGGCAAATTCGGCCGTTCGGTTAAAGTGCAAAATTAATAGGAAAGACAAGACAGTACAGGTTGCTTGTTAATGATTATAATTAGATATTTATTCAAGTTATGAGATTTTTCAAAAGGCAGAATAACTATTCTGCCTTTTGAAAAATTCATTTTTTTGAAACCAAATATAAAATCTAATTATGTTACAGCACATAGCATTCTGGCTTTGGGATTTTTTAGGCCATCTGCATCCTTTGGCAGTCCATTTTCCTGTGGCGCTGCTTTTATTTGCTGCTATACTGGAGCTATTCACTTTAAAAAACTTTAATTCAAAACTACGTTCAGGTATTGATGCCCTCCTTATTGCGGGATCACTTGGCGCTATAATATCTGCAGCTTTGGGGTGGTTACTGTATCAGGATGGTGATTATAGCGGCGATGTTTTAACGTTGCACCAATGGATAGGATTTGCAACTGCAGCGCTTGGTGTTTTAACGCTTTTTTTTCTTTATCAAATCCGCAAAAAAGATAAGTTTAAGCAAGTTAAAGTTTATCGGGGTTTATTATTTTCGACAGCAATTGGTGTTTCTGTAGCCGGCCACTTTGGAGCTAATTTAACGCATGGAAGCGATTTCCTGTCCAGCACATTGCCATGGAGCAAGGATTATGAAACAAAGGGCTCAGATAATTTTAGGCTTGTTGCATTAAAGGGTGATACAGCTAAGCTTACAAAAAAGCAGGAAGTAGAATTAAACACTGAGGTAAGAGCTATACTTGCACATAATTGTTATAAGTGCCATGGCTCAGACAAAGTAAAAGGAGATTTGAGGCTTGATGGGAAACACGTAGCTTTTAAAGGTGGCGAGAATGGGCCTGTTATTGTGCCTGGTAATCCTCAGGAAAGTGAAATATTTAAGCGTATTTCTTTACCTGCAGATCATAAAGATGTAATGCCTTCTAAAGGGAAAAAGCTGGCTGAAAAGGATATTGAAATAGTCCGTTTTTGGATAGAAAAAGGAGCCCCATGGCCAGATGATGGCACAAAGCAAAACGTTTTTAGAGTAGCAAAACTTGAACCGCGTAATCCTGTTCTTCCTGCTCCCTCAAATAATTTATCTAATCCTGTTGATTTATGGACTAACCAGTATTTTGCTAAAAATAAGATTAAATGGCCCTCATTAGTTGATGACCGTACTTATTTAAGGAGGATTTATCTTGATATCATTGGTCTATTACCTGGCCCGGCCGATTTGGAATCATTTTCAAAAGATGCAAGACCAGATAAAAGAGCCTTGTGGGTTAAAAAATTACTGAGTCTTGATAACGATTATGCTTTGCATTGGCTAAGTTTCTGGAATGATGCTTTAAGAAACGATTATTCAGGAACCGGATATATTACAGGAGGTCGTTTCAACATTACTGATTGGTTGTTCAAATCATTAAAAACGAATAAACCTTATGATCAGTTTGTAAAAGAATTAATTAGCCCTTCCGAAGAGTCAAAAGGGTTTATAGAAGGTATAAAATGGCGTGGAGTTGTCAATGCCAGTCAAAGAACAGAAATGCAGGCGGCTCAAAATGTTTCGCAGGTATTTTTAGGTCTTAATCTGAAATGCGCTTCTTGTCACAATAGTTTTATCAGCGATTTAAAGCTGGATGATGCCTATGCTTTCGCAAATATTTTTGCAGATACAACGCTGGAAATTAATCGTTGTGATAAACCAACCGGAAAATATGTAGATGCAAGGATGCTTTGGAAAGAACTTGGTACTATAGACAACAAAGCCCCCGTTAAGGAGAAAAGGAAACAGCTAGCCGAAAATTTAATTAAACCTGAAGACGGACGACTTTATCGTACTATCGTAAACCGGATTTGGTCGCAACTTATGGGACGTGGTTTGGTTGAACCAGTTGATGTTATGGACAATGAGCCATGGAGTCAGGATTTACTAGATTGGATGGCATTTAATTTTGTTGCCAGCAAGGCTGATTTAAAAGAGCTGATTTATCAGATTACCACATCCAATACTTATCAACTGCCGTCAGTAGGCTTTAAAGAGGTAGCTCAGGTTAGTAACCCGAATTATAAGTTTAAAGGAATGGTACGTAAAAGAATGTCGGCCGAGCAGTTTACTGATGCTGTAAGCAGTGTTATAACTCCTGTTTTTGTTGATTCAAACATCAAATATAACCCTCAAATTAGACCATCCTTTATTCGGGCTTCTTTGGTGGCCAACAATAGTTTCCTTACGGCCTTAGGCAGACCAAACAGAGAAACAGTAGCTACCAGCCGAGATTCACAAGCCAATTTGCTGCAAGCCCTTGAACTTACCAATGGCTGGAGGTTTAATTCTGTGCTTAAAATTGGTGCCGAGCATTGGAAAGCAAATTACAAAAATACCGATTTGCTTATTAAAGATATTTACTTAAAAACTTTAGGTAGGGAGCCGGTTGAGAAGGAAATTAAAATAGCCAAACAGGCTCTTGGCAAATCTCCTGGTGTTGATGCTATTCAGGATTTATTCTGGGCGATGGTACTGCTGCCCGAATTTCAAATAATCTATTAACCCGAATTATGCTTAAATTAATTATAATCTTAAAAAGATGAATTGGAATAGACGAGATTTTTTGAAGAATACAAGCGCAGCAACTTTAGCTGCTATGGCTGCTGGCATTCCTCTTACCAATTTGCTGTCCTCATGCAATTCAAAAAGTAACCATGCAACTGCAGATACTGTTATTTTATTATGGATGGCAGGAGGGATGGCTCACACCGATACTTTTGATCCAAAGAAATATACGCCCTTTTCCAAAGGCATGCAGGCTAATAGTGTATTGAGCACCTTTAAATCTGTACCTACCATTTTAGATKGGATTAATTTTTCTGAAGGATTGCAATCTATTGGAAATGTAATGGATAAAGGAACATTGATCCGATCGTATGTAGCTGCAGATATGGGACATATATTACATTCGCGCCATCAATATCATTGGCATACCTGCTATAAACCCCCGCAATCCGTTTCGGCCCCTCATCTTGGGTCTTGGATCGCAAAAGAGTTAGGCCCATTAAATCCGGTAATTCCTGCTTTTATAGATATAGGACAACGGTTTACCCTTGGTGAGGCAGAAGAACTGAAAGCTTTTCATACTGCGGGGTTTTTAGGTAATGAATTTGGTCCGTTTCTAATACCCGACCCTTCTGCCGGATTAGAAAGTGTGCAGCCACCAGTTGGCATGTCCTCAAGCAGATTTGAAAAACGAAACAAACTGTATTATGATCTCATCAGTAAAAGTCCAATGGGTGAATATGGCAGTGATTATCAAAAGGAATCCTTAAAAAGATCCATGGAGCAAGCGTATATCCTCTTAAAATCTCCCGAGGCCAAAGCTTTTGACCTGAGCCAGGAGCCCAAAGAAATATATGATATCTACAATACAGGAAAGTTTGGACTAGGCTGCCTTATGGCTCGTCGACTTACAGAGCAAGGTGCCCGTTTTATTAGTGTAACTACCGAATATGAGCCATTTAAAGGCTGGGATACCCACGACAATGGTTATACTCGCCTGATAGATATGAAGAAGCAAATAGACGGCCCTGTAGCGCAGTTAATTAAAGATTTAGAGAAGAGCGGACGATTAGATAGAACCCTGGTTATTTTAGCAAGCGAATTTAGCAGAGACATGATGGTTGAAGGGCGTCCTGATGCAAAAGTACAGGAGCAGGTAGAGCAGCCTGATATTATACAGGATATAAAAAACTACGGTATGCACCGTCATTTTACAGATGGCTGTTCAATGCTAATGTTTGGTGGAGGTATAAAAAAGGGAAGCGTATATGGCAAAACAGCAGACGAAAGACCATGTAAAACGATAGAAAATCCTATAGTTATAGATCAAATCCATCAAAGCATTTATCATGCGCTTGGCATTGCTCCAGATACTAATTATTTAGTCGAAAAAAGGCCGTTTTATACTACGCCCGACGGGTTAGGTAAGCCCGTAATGGATCTGTTTTCCTGAAATTCATCGGTTCAGAAGTTAACCGAATAAAAAACGCCCTGTTTGTTTATTGCAAACAGGGCGTTTTTCTATTATTTTGTTAAAATGAAAAGTCGTCGTTTTGAACCCTTGTTCCAGCACCTTCGTGGTTCTCAGAGTATTCATAACGTTTTTCTACCACTTCCTGATGACTTTTAATATAATCAACAGTTTCATTTAATCCTTCAGCAAATTTCTCGAAATCCTCTTTGTATAAAAAGATTTTGTGTTTTACAAAAACACCATCTTCCAGTCTTTTTTTACTTTCGGTTAAGGTTAAGTAGTAATCTCCTGATCTTGTTGCTTTTACGTCGAAAAAATAAGTTCTTTTACCAGCTCTTACTTTCTTTGAAAAAACCTCTTCTCTCTCTTTGTTGTCAAATTCTCCCATGGTTGCTATAGCTCTTGGTTTTGGTTCGGGTAAATATAAAGGAATAATTACTAAAGTTCAAAATAGAAATTACACAGATTGACTTTCTTCTTCAAGTAATTGGTTCTGATACATTTCTGCATATGCGCCACCTTTTTGCAATAACTCGTTATGAGTACCCTGCTCAATGATTTGACCATCATCAAGAACCAGAATTTTATCAGCATTTTTTATAGTAGAAATCCGGTGAGCAATAAGA
>NZ_JBFTNT010000209.1:0-7411 GCF_056397585.1 Pedobacter sp. 05L430
CCTTTCACCTTAGGTACTTTATCTCACAAATGTAGCGTACCTTACAAATGCCAGCTTCGTTATTTCGATGCTCCGGATTCTAGCCTAACGATGCAGCAGCTAGAGGAACAAAAGCTTATCTAATTCTAAATTAGGCAGCTAAGGCGTAGTTATTTTCGCCAATTATAGTTTGAACGTTATCTTTTAAGTGCTCTCCGTACAACGCACTGCATGCTTACATACTCAGCGCCACCCTGTCAAATCCAGAACGAGCCCATTATATGTGCTGATGGTGTGTGGTTAACTACTCCTTTCAAACCATCAGCTTAGATACAAAAGTACTAAAATTATGCCATAGTTCTACCAGGATATTGTTTTAATGCAATATCCAGACAATCCATAGCACTATTAAGGTCGGCGGTATTTAAGACATAAGCCATTCTAACCTCGTTTTTTCCATAACCTTCAGTCGAATAAAACCCGGTAGCAGGAGCCATCATAACGGTTGCGCCATCATGAGTAAAGCTTTCCAGTATCCACTGACAAAATTGATCAGCATCATCTATTGGTAATCTAGCTACAACATAAAAAGCACCGCCCGGATTAGGGCAAAACACTCCTTCGATAGCATTTAACCTTTTTACCAATGTATCTCTTCTTAAGGTATATTCTTTGTTTACCTCCTCAAAATAGCTATCAGGGGTATCAACTGCTGCTGTTCCGGCAATTTGTTCAACCATACCCGGACTTAATCTGGCCTGGGCAAATTTTAATGCCGATTGGATTACTTCTTTGTTCTTAGTGATAATACAACCTAATCTTGCACCACAAGCACTGTAGCGTTTAGAAACGGTATCTATTACCACTACATTTTCATCTATTCCATCGAGGTATAAAGGAGAGATAAATTCTCTGCCATCATAGCAAAACTCTCTGTAAGCCTCGTCAGAAAACAAGAAAAGGTCATATTTTAAGCAAAGAGCTTTAAGGGCTTCCAGCTCTTCCCTTGAGTATAAATAACCTGTAGGATTATTTGGATTGCAAATAATAATACCCCTGGTTTTATCGGTAATTAACTTTTCAAAATCAGCTATTGGAGGGAGTGCAAAACCATTTTCTATATGCGATAATATTGGTTTTACAACCACATTACTCATGCAAGCAAACCCATTATAGTTGGCATAAAAAGGCTCAGGAACAATAATTTCGTCGCCTTCGTTAATACAGGTCTGCATGGCTATGGTGATAGCTTCAGATCCGCCTACAGTTACCAAAATATCTTCAGGGGTAATGTTGTACCCAAGTTTATTATAGTATTCGGCAAGTTTAGTTCTATAGGTCAGTGTACCTTCAGAAGGAGTATAGGCCCACACATTGAATGTAATATTTTTGATGGCATTTAACATCACTTCCGGCGTCGCTATGTCAGGTTGTCCAATATTTAAATGGTACACCTTTTTTCCGTCCCTCTTTGCCTGATCAGCAAACGGGGTTAATTTTCTAATTGGCGAAGCGGGCATTTGTACCCCTTTCTCTGAAATCCTTGGCATGGTACAAAAGTAAAAAACCTCGTTGATTAACGAGGTCTTTTCTTAGAAATATCTTTATTGGATTCTATTTAGTGCTTCCAGCTACAGTTTCGCCTTTGATGTAAAGAACTTTAGTAGTTGTTTTAGCATTAGAAGTTATAGTAATGCTTTTGCTAAATGGAAGTGCTGCAGTAGGGTTATAAGTAACTTTAATTGTTCCTGTTTCTCCTTTTTTGATTGGAGTTTTGGTGTATTCAGGTACTGTACAGCCACAAGTTGTTTCAACTTTGCTAAGGATCAATGGTTGATCTCCTATATTAGTGAATTTAAAATCTACAGAAGCAGGTTTGTTCAAAGGGATTTTTCCAAAGTCATAAGTCTCTTTGTCAAATTTAAACTCCGCTGGTTTAGATTGAGCATTTGATGCAACACTTATTCCTAAAATTAATGTAAATAGTAATAATAACTTTTTCATCTTATGTGGGTTTTAAAACAAATTTAATGTTTTAAACGATAATTCAAAAAGTATTCCAATATATAAATTAACTCACACCGTTAAGTCATACTTTAGAATTTATGTATCTTTGCCCCATAACTGATTTGCTTATGACGCCAAATAGTAAACTTACAACGAACCCAATTGATGCTTCAGAGTTAAGTTTTGATGATTTCAAAACGATTGTTATTAACGACTATAAAATAGCTTACGAGAGTAGACAAGCTAGTTTATTAGGACGTAAAGAAGTGTTGACGGGTAAGGCGAAGTTTGGAATATTTGGTGATGGTAAGGAGATTCCTCAGATAGCAATGGCCAAAGCTTTTAAAAATGGCGATTGGCGATCTGGCTACTATAGAGATCAGACTTTTGCCTTTGCAACCGGAATTTGTACACTAAAAGAGTTTTTTGCTCAGTTATACGCAAACCCAAGTGTTGAGGCTGATCCTGCATCTGCCGGGCGACAAATGAATTGTCACTTTGCTACCCGTTCACTTAATGAAGACGGTAGCTGGAAAGACCTGACGGAGATGAAAAACTCTTCGTCTGATATTGCGCCAACCGGTGGTCAAATGGCCCGTTTAGTAGGTTTGGCCTATGCTTCCAAATTATACAGGCAAAATCCCGACTTAAGTTATCTTAAAAATTTCTCGGTAAACGGCAATGAAGTTGCGTTTGGTACCATTGGTAATGCCTCTACTTCCGAGGGGGTGTTTTTTGAAGCTATTAATGCTGCAGGTGTTCTCCAAATTCCAATGGCTATGTCTATCTGGGATGATGCTTATGGAATCTCAGTTCCTGCCAAGTATCAAACTACTAAAGAGGATATTTCAGAAATTCTAAAAGGATTTCAAAGAGATGAAGATGCAGCCGGCTACGAAATATTTAAAGTAAGAGGCTGGGATTATCCGGCACTGTGCGAAACCTATCAGCGTGCTATAGATGTATGCAGAACTGAACATGTTCCCGTTTTGATACATGTTACAGAGGTCACTCAACCACAAGGACACTCTACTTCCGGTTCTCATGAGCGTTATAAAGATAAAGATCGCTTGGAGTGGGAGCGTGAGTATGACTGCAACCTGCAGATGCGTAAGTGGATGCTTGAATCAGCTATTATTACAGAAGAAGAAATTACTGAGCTGGAAGCAACTGCAAAGAAACTTGTACGTGAAACCCAACGAGAGGCATGGAATGAATTCTTAGCTACCATTAAAGTAGAGAAGGAAGAGGTAATCGATATGATCAACAGAATTGCCAACGGCAATCCTGCTATCAGTAAAATTGCTTCACTACTTGCCAGTACGCCCGATGCATTGCGTAAGGAGGTTGTTTCTTCAGCAAGAAAAACATTACGTCTTAGCATTAATAACCCTTCTCCAGAGAGAGACAAACTGATAAACTGGTATAATAGCCAGGCCTCTTTAAACGAAGACAGGTACAATTCTAAGCTATTTACCGATGGTATAGAAAGTCCGTTATTGGTTAAACAGGTGGCTCCCGAATACACTGAGGAAAGTAAAATGGTAGACGGCCGTGAATTACTGAACGCTTGCTTTGACGCTAATTTTGCACGCGATGAGCGTTTAGTAGCCTTTGGTGAAGATTTAGGCGCAATAGGCGACGTAAACCAGGGTTTTGCAGGCCTGCAAGCCAAGTATGGTGATTTAAGGATCACTGATACCGGTATTAGAGAAATGACAATTATTGGTCAGGGTATTGGTCTGGCTTTGCGCGGTTTAAAACCTATTGCAGAGATTCAGTACCTCGATTATTTACTATATGCACTTAATATTTTAAGTGATGACCTGGCAAGCTTATCTTATAGGACTAAAGCCGGTCAAAAAGCGCCTGTTATCATCAGAACCCGTGGACATAGGTTAGAAGGCGTGTGGCATTCAGGATCTCCAATGTCTATGATTTTGGGCTCATTAAGAGGTTTGCATATATGCGTTCCGCGTAATATGACACAGGCTGCAGGTATTTACAATACCTTATTCAGATCTGATGAACCTGCTCTGGTTATTGAATGTCTGAATGGATACAGGTTAAAAGAAAAACTACCGGAAAATGTTGGCGAATACACTGTTCCTCTTGGAGAGGCAGAGATCGTAAGAACAGGAACTGATGTTACCATTGTATCTTATGGAGCTACTTTAAGAGTTGTTGAAGAAGCAGCAGAAGAATTAGCCCAGTTAGGGATTTCAGTTGAAATAATCGATCCTCAAACACTACTTCCTTTTGATACAAAACGGATTTGTGCAGAATCTTTAAAGAAAACAAATAAGTTATTGGTAGTTGATGAAGATGTTCCGGGTGGAGGCGCTGCATTTATTTTACAACAGGTACTTGAAGCGCAAAATGGTTATTACCATTTAGACGGACAGCCAAGAACGCTTACTGCTAAAGCTCACCGTCCGCCTTATGGATCAGATGGAGATTATTTTAGTAAGCCATCTGTTGATGATATTATTGAAACCGTGTATCAAATTATGCACGACAATAACGCATCAAAATACCCTTCTATATTCTAAAAACAGACTTGCCAGAGAAGATAACTCTTCAGAGTTATCTCAGACTCTGATCAGAGTCAACTTAGACTCTCCTTAGACCATGATCTAAGGAGAGTCTAAATTAACTTTGTTGATTTTCTGTTATGCTAATTTGCTTGATCTGTTTCGAAGCAAATGATCGGCTAGCACTAATGCTGCCATTGCCTCAACAATTACAACTGCACGAGGTACAACACATGGATCGTGTCGGCCTTTACCTTTAATTTCTGCAGCTTCGCCTGCAGCATTTATGGTTTGCTGATTGTGCATAATTGTTGCAACCGGTTTAAAGGCTACTGTGAAATTGATTTCCATTCCGTTAGAAATACCTCCCTGGATTCCACCAGAGAAGTTGGTAAGCGTTTTAGGCCGACCTTCATTTGCTAAAAAGATATCGTTATGCTCTGATCCCCTCATTTCGCTTCCGCTAAATCCAGACCCATATTCAAAACCGTGAACAGCATTAATGCTTAGCATAGCTTTACCCAGATCTGCATGAAGTTTATCAAATACAGGTTCACCTAAGCCAACAGGGCAGTTTTTAACAATACAATTGATCTTTCCGCCTACTGTATCGCCATCCTTGCGAACGCCATCAATAAATTCGATCATTTGATTTGCGATAGCGGGATCTGCACAGCGAACGATGTTTTCTTCGCGGATAGCTAGCAAATCAGCGATGTTTTTACTTTCAAGATTAGGTGCTTCGATTTTGCCTACTGAAGATACGTGTGCAAAAACTTCAATACCATGATGTTTTAACAACAACTTGGCAATAGCTCCTGCTGCAACGCGGGCAGCTGTTTCACGAGCTGAGGAGCGTCCGCCGCCACGGTGATCACGAATGCCATATTTAGCATCATAAGTATAATCGGCATGAGAGGGGCGATAAACATCAGTATTGTGGCTATAATCTTTACTGCGCTGATCCTCGTTTGGAATAAGCATTGCAATTGGCGTACCTGTACTTTTTCCTTCAAATGTTCCTGAAAGAATCTGCACGGTATCGCTCTCCTTTCGTTGAGTAGTAATCTTAGATTGCCCCGGTTTGCGTTTATCTAACTCTGATTGAATAAAATCAAGATCGATGGGCAATTGCGCCGGACATCCATCCAGAATAACACCAATGGCCACACCATGTGATTCCCCAAAGGTAGTGATGCGAAATAATTGCCCGAATGTGTTGCCTGCCATTTTAGAATTATTTTATGTTTTTAATTAAATCTCTGTAACTGTAAACCCTGCTTTTACTAAATCTTTCCAGAAATCAGGATAAGATTTTTCTACAACATCCATTTCTTCCAGAACAACTTCGTTTATGACCAGACTAAGCGGAGCAAAAGCCATCGCCATTCTATGGTCTTCGTAAGTAGCAAAAGATACCCTTTCAGGGAAGTTTAGCTGATCGCAGTTCAGTGTATAAATAAAGTTGTCTTCATTTAAGGTTACACCAATCTTTGAAAGCTCATTTTGTAAAGCCAAAACACGATCAGTTTCTTTGATCTTTAAGGTTTCCAGACCCGTGAATTTAAGGTTTTTTCTTAAAGCAGCGGCACATACAATAATGGTTTGTGCTAAATCCGGACAATCTTTTAGATCAAGAATATCATCATTAAAGTTTGTTTCAGTGGTTGTAAGGTTAATTCCTTTGCTGGTTTTTGCTGTTTGTACCCCAAAGGCACTCATAATTTCTCTGATACGACTATCGCCTTGCAAGCTTTTATCTTTTAGATAAGGCAAACCGATCTGTGCATTTTCAGCAAGCGCTGCTATGCTATACCAATAAGAAGCTGCACTCCAGTCGGGTTCTACTGCAAGTGTAGCCGCTTCAAAAGTCTGTGGTTTAATGGTAATGTTGTTTCCAGACCATTCATGCACAATACCAGCTTCCTGAAGCATGTCTAACGTCATTTTAACATAAGGAAGAGAGGTTAACTCACCTTCAATCTGTAGCGTTAAACCTAGCGGTAAAATAGGCGCAATCATTAATAAAGCTGAAATATACTGACTACTTATATCACCTTTAATCTTAACGGTATCAGTGCTTTGTTTTAACGGACCATTGATGTTTAACGGAGGGAATCCATCTTGTTCAAGGTAAGTAATATCAGCACCGATGTTTTTTAATGCTTCAGCAAGAATACCAATGGGGCGTTGTTTCATTCTTTCTGTTCCTGTTAATAAAAAATTACCAGGTAGGGTAGAGAGCATGGCTGTTAAAAAACGCATTGCAGTACCCGCAGGGCCCACATCAACGGTTTGTTGATGTGGGTTGCTTTGCGAGATATTATTTAATATACTGTTTAAAGTAACAGTATCAGCAGCATTAGACATATTATCAACCTTTACAGTCCCCTTACTCAAAGAGCTGATAATTAATGCTCTGTTACACTCACTCTTAGAGCCTGTAAGTGTAATTTCTGTATCTATTTGTTTGCTTCCTTTAAAAGAAACAAGCGCATGTTTACTCATTATTAAGACTTAACTTCTGTGTGTGCTTCTGCTGCAATTCCTTTTTCGGCTTTGCCTGCGTTCATGATCTCAGTTTGTTTACGGATAGACTCACCATGAACAAGTTCCAAAAATTTCTCAGTAAAGTTTAAATCTAACTTTAGTGCTTTTGCAAATGAGATACCTTTTTGAATGATGGCATCCCAACGGTTAACCTGTAAAATTGTAACCTGGTTATCGCGTTTGTACTCACCGATTTTAGCAACGATAGACATACGCTCACCTAATTTTTGTAATAAGATGTCGTCAATTTTATCGATTTGCTTACGGAATTCAGCTAATTGATCAGAGATCGCTTCATTTTTAGTTTCTGGTTCACGAACTGTTAAGCGATCAACCAACTC
>NZ_JBFTNT010000210.1:0-13928 GCF_056397585.1 Pedobacter sp. 05L430
TTGAAATTCTTTTCATTTAAGAAAATAAAAAAATATATTTTGCCCGTTTTAAAAGGCAAGAATATCGTTAAAATGAAATTTAGCTTTTGTGTTTTAACGGGGATTCAATTTGTTCAAAATTGAAAATTAAAGGCAAAATTATATAAGTTTGCAAATGCTCAAAAAAGAAAGATATAAACTTTTTGTGTCTCATTTTTCTGCCAGGCAGCCAGACGCCGAAACAGAATTACACTACAACAATCCGTTCCAATTACTTGTGGCAGTAATATTATCTGCCCAATGCACTGATAAAAGAATAAATCAGGTAACACCTGCATTATTTCAACGCTTTCCTGATGCCAAAGCATTGGCTGATGTTACACCAGACATTGTATTTGATTACATTAGAAGTGTTAGCTACCCAAATAATAAAGCAAAGCACTTAGTTGGCATGGCTAAAATGTTGCTTAACGATTTTAACAACGAAGTCCCATCTGATATAGATGATTTGCAAAAAATGCCAGGCGTTGGAAGAAAAACGGCTAATGTAATTGCATCGGTTATTTATAATGCCCCTGCTATGGCTGTAGATACGCATGTGTTTAGGGTTGCGAACCGAATTGGATTAACTACCGGAAAAACTCCTTTAGCTGTCGAAAAGGATTTAGTGAAGAACTTGCCTGAAGAAACAATACATGTTGCACACCATTGGTTGATATTACACGGCAGATATGTTTGCTTAGCGAGATCTCCAAAATGCAGTATCTGCGAAATCACAAGTTTTTGCAAATATTATCAAAACAATAATAAAATAACTAAAATATTTTTTGTTATTTTAAATTAAATAATAGTTATATTTGCTAATATAATTAGTAAAAAGAAAATCATTTTACGTTAAGAAATGTAAGTAGTTACTTTCTTACAGAATTTAATAATATGAGCACAAACGCAGACAAATTAAAAGCATTACAACTTACCTTGGATAAGTTGGAAAAATCATATGGTAAAGGTACCGTTATGAAATTGGGTGACAATGCTGTAGAACCGATAGAATCTATTTCGACAGGATCGATTAGTTTAGATATTGCCTTAGGAATTGGCGGAGTACCAAAAGGAAGAGTTATTGAGATATACGGCCCGGAATCATCAGGTAAAACAACTTTAGCGACTCATATTATTGCCGAAGCACAAAAAAAAGGCGGCTTAGCAGCTATTATTGATGCTGAACATGCATTTGATAAAGGCTATGCAAAAAAATTAGGCGTAGATGTAGATAATTTATTGATCTCACAACCAGATAATGGTGAACAAGCTTTGGAAATTGCTGATAACCTAATCAGATCAGGTGCAATTGATGTGATCGTTATTGACTCTGTTGCGGCTTTGGTACCTAAGGCTGAAATTGAAGGAGAAATGGGTGACTCCAGAATGGGGCTTCAGGCTCGTTTGATGTCACAAGCTTTACGTAAACTAACAGGAACGATCTCTAAAACCGGATGTTGCTGTATATTCATTAACCAATTACGTGAAAAAATTGGTGTAATGTTTGGAAACCCGGAAACGACTACTGGTGGAAATGCATTAAAATTCTATGCGTCTGTTCGTTTGGATATCAGAAGAACTTCTCAAATTAAAGACTCTGATGAAGTTGCAGGTAACAGGGTTAAAGTAAAAATTGTTAAAAATAAAGTTGCACCACCTTTCCGCGTTGCAGAGTTTGACATTATGTTTGGAGAAGGTATATCTAAAACCGGCGAAATTATCGACTTAGGTGYTGACTTTAATATCATTAAAAAAGCAGGCTCTTGGTTCTCTTACGGGGATACAAAACTTGGTCAGGGTAGAGATGCAGTTAAACAGTTATTACTTGACAATCCTGAACTATCTGAAGAGATTGAAGCTAAAATTAGAGCTGAAGTAACTGGCGATAAGCTAGAGGATAAAGCTTAAAATATTATTTCAAATAAAAGGGGTATTTCTTTATTGAAAATACCCCTTTTTTATTTTCGATTCTTTCTTATTTATAACTCGGTGCCTGAGACTTATCTGGCATACCTGATCTAGACTCCATAAAAGTGGAATCGAACTTAACAATTGCAATAATCGCAATAATAGCCATCGCCACCAAAACCACAAGCCCTAAATAGTTTCTGTTTTTATCCTTTTTGATTAACCAGATTAAAAAAATGATTAATGGCAATAGCATTAGCCCAAAGAAAACAAAACTCATTGTACCCATAACTCTACTTTTTATATATTAAAATTCCATTCTGGACAAAGGTGCAACATCTTGCTCCACGAAATCCTTATTTAAATATTTATAATAACCTGCAATAGCAATCATAGCCGCATTATCGGTACAATATTCAAAAGCAGGTATATATACATTCCAATTTAACTCCTCGGCAAGAGCAGTTAAGCCTGCTCTTAATCCACTATTTGCAGATACTCCTCCTGCTATGGCAATCTCCTTAATTCCATACTGCTTAGCTGCTTTCTTTAGCTTATTAAGCAATATATGCACTATACTATGCTGAACCGAGGCACAAATGTCGTGTAAATGCTCAGAAACAAAGTTAGGATTTTCCTTTTCCTGATTTCTGATGAAATACAAAATTGAGGTTTTAAATCCACTAAAGCTGTAATTCAGATCTTTGATCTGAGGCTCCCCAAATTTATATGCCAAAGGGTTTCCCTCTTTAGCATACTTATCTATAAGTGGCCCGCCAGGATAAGGTAAATTTAGAATTTTGGCAGTTTTATCAAATGCCTCACCTGCTGCATCATCTAAGGTTTCGCCCACTATCTCCATATCGAAATGACTTCTTATCACAACAATTTGAGTATGTCCGCCAGATACAGTTAAGCAAATGAAAGGGAATTGGGGCATTGGATCATCAATAAAATGAGCCAGAATATGAGCGTGCATATGATTTACCGAAATTAAAGGTAAATCTAACGCAAGCGCAAATGATTTCGCAAAGGAAACACCTACTAACAATGAGCCTAATAATCCAGGCCCCTGTGTAAAAGCAACTGCATTTAGCTCCTTTTTATTAACTTTAGCATCATTTAATGCCTGTTGTATTACTGGCACGATATTTTGTTGATGTACCCTTGAAGCTAGCTCAGGAATTACACCTCCATAATTTTGATGAATTGTTTGGTTTGCAATAACATTGGCAGTAATTTTGCCGTTGTTACATATAGCAACGGAGGTTTCATCGCAGGAAGATTCTATAGCAAGTATTACAGACACGTTTATTATTATTAAGCTACAAAATTATTAAAAAACTATTAAAAATACTTCTTTGGGTCGTTGCATCAGTATTATTACTTGCTGGTGTCATTCTATTTGCAATCCAATTTAAGCCTATTCAGACTTTCGTAGCTAAAAAAGCGGCAGCATACCTATCTAAAGAGCTTAATACAACCATTTCTTTAACCGGCATATATATAAAACCTTTTAAGTATGTTGTGATAGAAAACCTGCTTGTATTGGATCGGCAGAAAGATACCATACTTAATACACCCAAATTTTTAGTAGACATCAATCAGATTTCAATTAAAAAACGAATAGTTGACATTAATACGGTACAGATTAATAACGGCTCTTTTTATTTAAAATCATATAAAGACAGATCGACGAATTTAGATTTCATTATCGATTACTTTGACTCTGGCACTCCCACAGTTAAACCTAAAAAGAAACCGTACAAGATATCATTTGACAGAGTTATCCTGAACAACATCAGCTTTAAATACAAAAACCAACGAGTTGACACCGTTATGAAGGGGGTAAATTTTGATGACATATACCTAACCAGCTTTAACGGAATTTTTGAAAAATTAAATACTACAGATCATATCCTGCAGGCCGACATTAAAAACCTGACATTTAAGGAAAAGAGTGGGTTTTATTTAAAAAACCTGACAGCCTTTACTACTGTGGATACCAATAGCATTGAGTTAAAGAATTTGATGTTGGTTACCAATAAGAGCAGGCTATCTGATTACTTTCAAATGCGGTTTGATAAATACCGAGACTTTAGAGATTATGTCAATAAAGTAAGAATGAAAGCTAATTTCAAGAATAGCTATTTAGCATCGCGCGATGTTGCCTATTTTGCTCCGGAATTGGATCAAATGAATCTTGAGATTGAAGTTGACGGAAGGATTACCGGTTTGGTTAATAATCTTAAAGCAAAAAAACTATCGGTTAAAGCCGGAAAAGCGACTTATATAAAAGGGGACTTTATTGTAAAAGGGCTTCCAAATCTTAAAGAGACTTTTATGGATCTTAAAATAGAGATGGCCGGAACAAATAAAGCTGATCTGGATGAGATATTAACAAGCACAACCGGGAAAAAGACTAAAGTGATCCCAGTAGTTATCGGAAAATTTGGCAACATTAATTTCAACGGCTCATTTACCGGATTCCAAAACGATTTTATTGCCTATGGGGAGTTTAAGACAAAACTAGGCAGATTGGTTTCTGATGTTAATATGAAAATAGATAAGAAGGGTGTCCCCTCTTATTCAGGTAATGTTAAAGCCTACGATTTTAATTTAGGAAACCTTTTAGATGAGAATGATCTTGGTAGAATATCTGCTTCCTTAAATGTTGAAGGCAGAGGCACAGAAATAAAAAACCTTTCCGAGAAGCTAAATGGAGATATCGATTACATCGACTTTAACCAGTATAGGTATAGAAATGTTAAAATTGATGGAACCTTTGATAAAAAATATTTCGACGGTCGCCTGCAAATTAACGACAAAAATGTTCAGCTTGTTTTTGATGGCGGGGTAAATCTGAACCCTAAGTTGCCGGTATTTAATTTTAAAGCCCAAATAAACAATGCAAAGCTAAAGGCCTTAAAACTATATAAGGACTCTTTAAAAATTGATGCTACTTTTAGCACCAATTTCTCCGGCACCAACCTAAATAACATACAGGGTAAACTTCTAATTCAACAAATTAGGTTAGACAATGTTAAAGGCATTTACAACATTGATTCTGTAGAACTAAAGGCTGCAGGTATAGGAAAAGACAGAGACCTTACCATTCATTCAGATATTCTGGATGCCAGCTTAAAGGGGCAATACAACTTAAACACCATTCCTTCATACTATAAAGCATTAGCGAAAAAATACATACCATCCCTCAAAACTACCATTCTTCCATATGGAGACCAGATCTTTCAGTTCAATTTAAAAATAAAAAGATTTGAGCCCATTGCAGAACTTCTTGCTCCAGGCTTAGAGATCGATGATCAAGCGGTCTTTATTGGTAATTTTGATTCTCCAAACAACATAGCCACATTAAATGGCTTTGTGAAAAAGCTAAAATACAAAGGCATTATAGCCAACAATATTATTATCGATGAGAATACTTCCGTAAATCAATTACAAGCTATCATAACATCGGATAGAGTTGACTTAAATGATAGTTTGTACATTAAGAATGTCAACATATCCAACATATTGAGAAATGACAGTCTTTCTCTTAACTTAAAACTTGCCAATTCAGATGACGCTAACCAACTGGATTTAAACGGATTGGTCGAGTTTGCAAACGACACCACAGCAAGGGTTAGCATACTCCCATCTCAGCTTAAAGTAAATAATGAGGACTGGAAGATTCAGGAAAAAGTGAGAATTAGTTTTCATGAAGGAAAAACCGAGATTACCAATTTTGATTTAAGCAATGGCAATCAACTCTTAACTATTGATGGTATTCTGTCTGACGACCCCAAAGATTTACTTCTTGTCGGATTTAAAGAATTTAGCTTAAAAACAATAAATCCGTTTGTTAAGGCATTTGGCGTGCAGTTAGCAGGTAACGTTAATGGTGAAACAAAACTCTATAATATCTTAAAATCGCCTAGGATATCTGATAATCTAAAAATAGATTCTTTAACCTTTAACAATACTCATATTGGTAATTTGACCGATACTTCTTCTTATGATCGTGCAAATAATGTAGCCAACATTTTCACTAATATTGTTTCTTCCGACAGAGAAACACTTCGGGCTTTGGGCGTTCTTGATCTGGAAAAGAAAGAGATGGATATAAGCGTAAAGCTTGATAATAGTGAACTAGCTGTACTGGAACCATTTGTTAATGAACTTGTATCAGATCTTAAAGGTCATGTTTCATCATCATTAACGGTTACAGGTCCATTTGAAAAACCGGAAATTAACGGGCAGGTATCTTTTGACAAAGCTGAAGTGACAGTTAATTATCTTAAAACAAGATATACACTAAACGACCAGGTAGAAGTTGAAAACAGCATTATCAAAATTAATGACTTGAAATTGCTTGACGTTGATGATAACCAGGCCATCGCAAATGGTACGGTTGACCTCAATAACATCAATACACCAACGCTAGATATTGATATTAATGCTAAAGATTTCATGGCCTTGAATACTACGGAAAAAGACAACTCTATATATTTTGGAAAGGCTTATGGAACAGGTACCTTCAGATTTAAAGGTCCAACAAACAAATTATTTATAGACATTAATGCCAAGACAGAGAAAGGGACGGTATTTAATCTTCCACTTAACAGCTCTGAGACCGTATCAAATAAAGATTTTATAACATTTGTAAATAAGGACACGACTAAGGTTGTAAAAAAACAAACCAGTTTTGACGGACTTACAATGAACCTGAAACTTGAGGTTGATGCAAATAGCACTGCAAATATTTATACCACTTTAGGATGGACAGGAAACCCCACAACTGCGCAGATAAATTTAAAGGCAATTTATTCCCTTCGTGCTGGTCTGAGCGACCTCTATACTGCAGCTAATAGAGATGGCGGCAATAATGCCAACGAGCGCGTTCTTACTGAAGTAGAAATGGGCTTAACCGGTTCACTATTAAAACCGGATATTAAACTTGATATCTTCTTCCCTTCAAACCCTGCTATTAAAGAAGAGATGCAATCTTATTTTAATGACGACAACAACAGGAACCTCCAGGCGCTTAGTTTGATTATAAGACGTAGTTTTGCTCCAGGAACAGGAAAAGAAGCCCTTGGCAAGCAATTAACATCAGGAGTAGCGAGTACTGCTACAGAGCTTTTGTTTAATCAGTTTAATAATGTCTTATCTTCACTCAACCTCGATTTTGTGGACATTAATATCCGCTCTTTGAGTGAAGCGAATGCCTCTTTTAGATTTTTTAATGACCGCATAGTATTAAATGCCGGGATAGTAGATAAACGTAGTACAAACGATTTGTCGCCAATTGGCTTTACCAGAAATAATGTAGGCGGTGAAGTTGAAGTTTTAGCCTTAATTAGAAAAGATGGAACTTTAGTAGGTAAGCTTGCCAATAAACCTCCTACACAGCAAAACACCTTCTTTAACACTGGGGTAAGCCAAAATAACAATGTAACATCCTTAGGTCTGATCTATACACAGCAATTTGACAGCTTTAGAGAGTTTGTTCAAAGAATATCAGGTAAATACAACAGAAACTTGAAGAAGAAGGCTGAGGAAGAGAAAAAGACACCTCCCGTTAGTAAACAGCCAGTTAACAAAGAGGCTGTTCCTCCAGAAAAAAAGAACAAAAAAAAGTAGGTTATAAATAACCTACTTTTTTTTAGCCTTTCATTATTTGATGCCCCATCTTATCACGTTTTGTTTTAAGATATTGCTCATTATGAACATTACTTTCTATCTCAATTGGAATATTTTCTACAATCTCTAAACCATAGCCAATTAAACCAGCGCGTTTAGTAGGGTTATTAGACATCAGTCTCATTTTAGTGATGCCCTGTGCTCTTAGTATTTGAGCTCCAACTCCGTAATCTCTTTCGTCGCCTTTGAAACCCAATTTTATATTTGCTTCAACAGTATCCAGGCCAGCATCTTGTAGATTATATGAACGCAATTTATTAACAAGACCAATACCTCTTCCCTCCTGATTCATATAAACGATTACTCCTTTGCCTTCCTTATCGATCATCTCCATTGCTTTGTGCAATTGAGGCCCACAATCGCATCTGCACGATCCAAAAATATCACCGGTAACACAGGAACTATGTACTCTTGTTAATACAGGCTCATCAATAGTCCATTCGCCTTTACTAATTGCCAAATGTGTGGCTCCTGTATCTATTTGGGTATAGGCAGTCATCTTAAAATCACCCCATTGAGTGGGTAGATTTACCGTTACCTCCTGCTCTATTAAACTTTCTTTGCTTAATCTATATGCAATAAGATCTTTTATACTAATTATTTTAAGCTGATGTTGTGCTGCAATCTTAATCAGGTCAGGCAATCTGGCCATCTCTCCGTCATCCTTCATAATCTCAACCAATACACCGGCAGGTTCCATGCCTGCAAGTTTAGCTAAATCTACAGATGCTTCGGTGTGTCCCGAACGTCTTAATACTCCCCCATCTTTAGATCTTAATGGAAAAATGTGACCTGGCCTACCCAACTCAGCAGGATCAATATTAGGATCGATTAAGGCCTTAATGGTTTTTGATCTGTCGGACGCAGAAATGCCAGTTGTACAGCCATGACCTCTTAAATCAACGGAAACAGTAAAGTTAGTTTCGTAAGCGGCGGTATTTTTTCCCACCATTAGATCTAAACCTAATTCATCACATCTTTCTTCGGTTAAAGGCGCACAAATTAAGCCTCGGCCATAAGTGGCCATAAAATTTATCATTTCAGGAGTAGCGTTGGCTGCGGCAGTAATAAAATCACCTTCATTCTCCCTATCTTCGTCATCTACAACAATAATAGCTTTACCCGCTTTTATTTCTGCAATAGCTTCTTCTATTGTATCTAGTTTGATTTCCATTTTTCTGAATATATCAATAATCAAGTAACAAATAAGTAACCTGATTAATTAGTAAGATTTACGGTGCAAAGTTACAATCTTCAAAACCAATATTACGTTATAAACTATCATAAATAAGTAATGAATATTAGGTGTTTACCCCTATTAAAGGATACAAATATTATTAACTGTTAATATTTGATTTTTTCTTTTTGAAGAGATTTATAAATATTTGTTTAAAATAACCTACATCAAATAAAGCAGAATCCACTGTTGCTTTATAAGTTAAGAATGCACCCAGGGGAGATAAAATAAATATTGCAAGCCACATTCCGAAGAAAGGCCTTAAAGATCCTGTTGTTGCAGATTTTTCAGAAACAGTAGCAATGATGTGGTACAAAAGGAAAAACACAATAGCCATTACCACAGGCAAACCAAGTCCACCTTTTCTTATAATAGCGCCTAGCGGTGCACCAATAAAGAACAATAAGAGACAGGACACTGCAAGTGTAAACTTTCTCTGATATTCCAATTGTACTTTTATTATACTTCTGGTTCTATCCTCATAATCCGTAACCCGTCCAGATGTAGTTTGTTTTACTGAAGTTGCCAGGTCCAATGCACTCTGAATAATTGCCAGTCTCTGTTTCTCAGGAAGCATTTTCAAAATGTCTCCCTTTATTACTTTTGCAGGGGTTTTAACAGCGGTATATCCCTTAGAGTAGTTGTTTTGCCTGTAATAGCTATTTATAGTGGTTGAGGAGAACTTATTTACACTATCCAACTCTTTGGTTAAGGAATCTCTTTTCCTTGTTAAGCCCTTTAAATTCAGCATTTGAGTGTTATTCCTAAAATCCTGCTCATCAGTTCTATTCATTTTAAAACTGGAAATATCAAACTTCTGATCAGTCTCAGTAAACCTCATCCTAGTTAACTCCTGTCTCGGATTGTTATAGGTATTACGGCCACTCGATTCTTCATATCTAACGCCATTTTTTAGCTTTAGAAAAAGGAACTTATCATTGCTATACATTTTACCTTCTTTAGCAATGATGATCTTTGCCATTCCGTTTGTATTTGTATGATCATAAATCATTACATCATACAATGAAACACCATCATCCCCTTTTTTATTAACTCTAATGGAATAACCTGGAATACTATTATTAAAAACCCCCTCCTTAATTAAAAAGGATAATTTTTTGTTTGTTATATCCCATAAAAGCGATCCATACTTCAAATTGGCTTTAGGCAGCATATAATCTGAAAATATGAAGGAGCTTATTGCAATAAATATTATGAGTACAAAAAGAGGTCTCATTGCCTTTTGCAACGACAACCCTGCTGATTTAATAGCTACCAATTCGTAGTTCTCCCCCAGCGTCCCAAAAGTCATTATCGATGATAATAAAATGGACAATGGGAGCGCCATAGACACATTTGCCGCAGAGGCATAATACATTAACTCAAGTATAATATACCATTCAAATCCTTTTCCTATTAAATCATCAACATATTTAAATAGAAAAAGCATTAGCAAAATAAACATCACAATAAAAAATGTGACGAAGAAAGGCCTTATAAATGCTTTGAGTAGAAGTAAATGAATCTTTTTCAATATACAAATGTAGACAAAGCTATTGAAAAACTAGGCACCAATTACACTGTGCAGGTAGTTAATCTGATTATCCCAAATAAGTGTACGCTCAGCTAATGTGTCATCAGTAGCAAAATCGGTTATTGAAAGGGCTACGTCATTTGTTAATTCGTCCTGTACAATTTCCATTTCAAAGTAACAGTGTGGTTCATCTTCCACCCATTTAAATTTTACAGATTTATTTTCTTTTATGCTAAGCAACTTTGCTTTCTGTATTTCATCGTCCCATGTGAAAGTATATACCTGATCTCTGAAAATCACATCATCTGCAAACCATTGAGACAGTCCATTTGGCTCACTAATAAAACTAAATAAAATACGTGGAGACGACCTCAATTCATATTCTAACGTAAATTTTTTCTTTTCCGACATCGTTAAACACTTATATTCTGAATTATTAGACTATTTTTTTAATATTTGTTTCTAAAGAAAAGTAATTTATTCTATATTTGCAACTCTTTAGAAAAAAGACGCCCGGCGGGGTAGCTCAGATGGTTAGAGCGCAGGATTCATAACCCTGAGGTCGGCAGTTCGATCCTGCTCCCCGCTACTGAAAAAAGCCTTGTCAATTATTTGACAAGGCTTTTCTATTTACTACTCTTACTACTATTTTAATTTTGACACCAATAGTGCTTCTAAATCAATCCTGAGATCAATTGGGATTACCTACTGAATCATTGCGATTTATTCGTAACATGTAATGATTAAATGCGATTAGCGTTAAGGACAACAGAGGAAAGCAAGAATCGGGTACCATCTTATTGATTGATTCCTTATTTTTAGGAAATATTAGATCATGCAAACGCTGAAGTATTTACTAAAATAAAAGCTGGCCTGTTAAAAATTAAATTCGACAATAAACATGAATAATACATCTCTCACTGACATTACAGGTTTTGCTGATCGGTATCCGTGGATATTTGAAAAATCCTCAATATCCTCTGATAAGGATGCCATAATAAACATGACGGAGATTTCTACTCCCTTAGGTCCTATGCTGGCAGGCGCTACATCAAAAGGTGTCTGTCTGCTCGAATTTACCAACAGGATCAGATTAGAAAAAGAATTCGCTGAGTTACAAAAGCTACTTAATGCAGTGATGGTAGCAGGAAGAAATTCGTATCTAGATCAATTGGAAAATGAGTTAACTGAATACTTCGAAGGAAAACGAAAAACCTTTTCAGTTCCATTACACACTCCTGGCAATGATTTTTCGCAAGCAGTCTGGAAAACACTTCAGGAAATTCCTTATGGAAAAACATGTTCTTACAAAGAACAGGCAGAAATGATGAACAATCCGAAAGCGATTCGCGCAATTGCCTCAACAAATGGGCGAAACCGCTTAGCAATTATAGTACCTTGCCACCGCGTAATAGGCAGCGATGGAAATATGACCGGCTATGCTGCCGGAATAGACAAGAAAAAGTGGCTACTTAAGTTTGAAAGGAATAATTCAGAAATAGAAGACGGCTATTTATTTTGATTGATAACGCTCTGCAAGCTTTAAGGCCTCATAAGCATTTACTATTCCTCCGCTAACACAAAGATCGGAGAAGGGTACTCGGACAGTCTCACCTCTTTCATTTTTGTATTTAACTTTCTGTAAAACCTTAGACACGGATTTCATTATGATCTCTCTGACCTGGTTAGGCTTAAGGTCCGGATAATAGCTCAAAATCAGGGCTGAAAGACCAGATACAACAGGAGCTGCCATACTAGTTCCATCAAATTCTTCATATTTTGAGCCTGGAACTGTTGAATTAATCATAAAACCAGGCGCAAATACGTCTACATTATACTTTCCATAATTTGAAAAAGATGCTTTTAAATTTGCATCATTAGCATATGCACTTGCTCCAACTTCTATCCAATTACTCGCATGTGGCAGTTTAAATTTAGCCGTATCTATAACTGCTTTTTTAATAACGACAGAATTAGGCCCCCTTCTCATACCCTGATTTTGCGCTTGATTTTGCTCGATCTTAAATGGCAATGCTGAAAGTGCATCTTTTTTGATCGATTTCTTATAAGCAGCAGCCTCTGGTCCATCAAAGTATTTATTTGGATAATTCTCTTTAACATCTACATCTTCGTTATCATTTCCGGCCGCATGAACTAACAATACGCCTTTCTGTTCAGCATATTTTACCGCTTCGTCAACAACTTCTTTATTCCATTTATAACCTTTGCCAAAGCTCATATTAATTACCTTAGCACCGTTATCTACTGCATATCTAATTCCATTGGCAACATCTTTATCTCTCTCATCCCCTTCTGGTACAACTCTAATTGCCATTATACTAACACTATTGGCTATTCCATTAATTCCAATTGAATTGGATCTGTTTGCCCCTATTATGCCCGAAACATGTGAACCATGTTCTGCATTAGGTCCGGCAACATCATTGTTCCCATATAAACGTTCTTTTGCGTTTGTATAATCGTCGCCAACTAGCTCCTGCCGCTGATCATACTTCACATTCAGATTATATTTAAGCATTACATCATATTGCTTATAGGCATCTTTCATTTCCTTGTAGAATTTATCAATTCCTCCACTGTCCTTAGATCCGCCTCTTATAATCTTTTTTACTTGCTCCTCATCTTCATTATCAGCCACGTATTTATCAATATCTTCCAATGATGGAATCTTCTTATTGTTAATAGCTGCCACTGAATCCAGAACCTTATTAATGATACTTACAATCCCAAATGTATAGTGAGCATCGTTATACTTCTTTCCAAATTCTGCATTAGCTTTAAGATATAGGGCATATTCTTCTTTTTGAACACTATCTAATACTGTAGATCGAATGGTTGATACATACTTAGGGCCATACACTCTAAGTATCCGCACCAACTCCAGATTATCATATGCTAGATTACCTTTTTTTGATCCTATAAAATTCCAGCCATGTATATCATCTACATATCCATTACCATCATCATCAATTCCGTTACCTGGAATCTCTTTTTTATTAGTCCACAGTACGTCCTTTAAATCCTCATGATTAATATCAACGCCTCCATCAATTACGGCAACAATCACATTTTGTTTAGGCTTTTTATTGCTCAATAATTCCTTATATGCTTTTTCGGTACTTATACCAAAGTACCCATCAGCAACTAAATCCAGATTGTACCAATTAGAAGGAAGCTTCACATCTTTACTTTGCGAAAATGCAGAGTTGCTCAAGATAAAGCTAAATGCAAAAAGCAATATATATCTTAATTTCATCAAAAGTGCTTTTTATAAGATTAACGTAAAATACAATTATACGGTTTTATTGTATCTCTGATGAAGATTTAGCATTTTTTAACATTGTATTTTCATCAGAAAGTTTCCAGAAATGTATATAAACACAAAAACCCTGCAGCGTTTAGCTACAGGGTTTTGWTTAAGATTTGGCACCGACCTACTCTCCCACGTGTTACCGCAGTACCATCGGCTCTGGTGGGCTTAACTTCTCTGTTCGGAATGGGAAG
>NZ_JBFTNT010000211.1:0-7360 GCF_056397585.1 Pedobacter sp. 05L430
AGTTACAGGAAAGTCATCATCATCGTAAGTGAATGTATTTTTTTGCCGAAGTTCCGCGCCGTTTGGATACTTTATAACTGAAGCAAGCAAATCATTAGGTGAAAACCTGTCAAAGGTCTCTATTCCATTTATGTATTTTAATCGTGAATTAAAATACATGCTTTTTTTAGTTCCAAAAGTAGATTCCTTTATGATAAATACATCCGTTTGACTATCATACCCGACAATATTATCTCCAGCATACCGATAAAATCGCTTTTGTGCCACAGTACCAGATTCATTTACGTGAACTTCGGTAATCTTATCTCCGGTATAAATATTCCCGAGCGTGACCCCTCCTTTTAATTCCCCATCGGTATAAAATTTCCTGACTATTTGTTTTGGTTTTCCATCAGCATACGAAAATTCCGAAAGATTTCTCTTATTACCGAACTTTGTATCTATGCTAAATAGCTCATCGCCATGATAGGTATATGTCGCAAATTCTTTTCCGGCCCAGCTAATTGTACTTATCCTCTTTTTCTCATCATAAGTATAGATCGTAAATTTTGTGGTTGGTGTTGGAAATCCACTTACCTCTATTATTCTGGACAATAATTTAACAGGAGTTTGCTCAGGCTCATCAGGTCCTGATTTTTTTTTACATGTTACCAGCAATAAAGATACAGCAACAATTAGGAGCGTCAATTGCTTTTTCATTATTTAAATATTTGGTTATCATAAATATACAAAAAAAGCTACTTTTTCAATTGTTCAAAATAGAACACTCCTTTTTTGTTTCCAATAACAATATCTATGAGTTTATCCTTATTCATATCTTGAGTTACAACTTGCAGGCCTATCCCGGAATTGTCGTCGATCTGATGAGGAATCCAAGAGGGAATTTTTCCCGGCTTATATTCAAACCAATATAAAACAGCAGGCTCTTCTTCGCCCGGATCGTGTCCATTGTGTGCGTAAAAGCGCTTTCCAGTTACCAGATCAGGATGACCATCCCGATTCATATCTATCAGTRCAAGGCCATGGGTTTGTGAAAATGATTTAAAAATCTCATGACGTGCCCAAGCTGTATTCCCCTGACTATCTTTTACCTGTTCATGCCACCAAATTCCGTAATTATGAGAAGAAGCACTAATAACATCCACATCGCCATCGCCATCCAAATCCATTGCATACATTTGAGAGCAATCATCGCCAAAATTTGCTGGATGCCATGTCCAGTCAGAGGCAGTACGGTCAACCGGGGCCTCCCACCATCCATCTTTAATAAACACATCAGCCCGGCCATCTTTATTGATATCTGCAAAGCCCAAACCATGGGTAAACTGGTGAGTTCCCCTGTCTTTTACATCGCTTATAACATGTACCGTCCATGTAGTATCACCCTTTAAAACTGGCGCCTTTAACCAAACTACTTTATTCCCCTTGGAATCTGCACATAACAGATCTGTTCTTCCATCTCCGTCAACATCTACAAAGCGAGGCGATTCATTTCCTACAGATGAATACAGCGTTCTCATTTTCCAGTGTCCGTCTTTATTCTTTGGATTCTCATACCAAACGGCGGGTTCTCCCGGAAAATCGACCCGAATAATGTCTAACCAACCATCCTGATTTACGTCCATTGTGTGGTTTAGAAATGAATTACTATAAGCGTTTTTCCAATCAAACTTTTTAGGTTCATCAATTTCATGTTGTTTCCAATCAGGTGCTTCGAACCAGTAAGCTCCGGCAATGATGTCCATTTTACCATCTTTATTCAAATCACCTACGGCTGAACCTTCTGAGATAAATTCATTAGTTAGCGTATGCTTTTTAAAATGTATTTCTTTTACATTTTTACTTTTCACCTGTGCTGACCCTGTATTACTAAGCAATGAAATACCAGCTACTAAACATGCAATTAGTGGTCTGTTTATATTCTTCATTTTATTTTTCTATATGGATAATTCTATTCTTTTACACTTAACAAATATTTAAGCAATGCATCAAAATCCTTTTTGGCAATCGTTTTACTAAATTGATCTGGCATTAGCGTGTATTTGGAAGGTTTTCTTTCTTTAATTTCATTTTTAGGAATGGAAAATTCCTGCCCACCAGGGTTTGCAAACACCAACACTTCACCCTCTTCTCTGCGATACAAACCGGTTAACACCTTCCCGTTTGTTAAAACTATATTATATGTTCTAAAGGCTTGTGAAATATTGCGATTTGGATCTAATACCTTTTCTGTTAAGGCCTTTTGGCCCCAGTTTCCAATACCATCGAGCTGTGGGCCTATCATGCCGCCATTTCCTTTTATCTGGTGACACATGCTGCAATTCTGCATAAACATTGCTTTACCGGATTCTAGAGTTACAGTTGTAGGATCAAAGTCTAACAATCGGGATGCTATCAGCTGTTTCCGTGCTTCGCTCTCTGAGGCCTGACCTAAGCTCATTTGATCTATTTGTTTCTGTTGTTTTGAGCTAATATTTGCAGCAAGCCCCTCTTTTACTGGCAATTCAGATAAAAGATCGAATTTTACATCACCTTGTTTAACAGAAGTCAAAAGGTAATCAATACCTTTTTCAGAGTTGACCAATATAGTTGCAATTGCAAGCTGTAAGCTGCGTTGACTTCCCTCAAAACCTTTTTGTAATAAGACGTATCGGTTCTCAGAATTATCCTGACCAATTACCTGAGCAATTTTTTCTTTCAACAACTGCCCCTCATCAAGACTTAAAAATATCTCTGAGATTAGTGCTTTATGCTTAGCAGGGTTTAAGTTCATCAAAGCCATTGCAGCCGCAGCCCGTGTCTTGTAATCGGCCCAGCGCGCTTTTGCTAACATTTCCATTTCTGGTTCCAGCTCCCTTACCTTGTAATCGCTTACAATTTCAGCAGCCAAAGTATAGCGTGCTGCTGTTTCCGCCACCCCTTTATCCGGGATATTTAAAACTGCAGGTATTAATCCCCCAATCCCAACAGATCCGGTCTTAGTGCTATCAACAACTTCAAGAAATGCCATTTGCCCTTTATAAGGCTCTAAATTGAACTTCACAGATTTCATAAGTTCTTTAGCTTCCATTTTATCATTAAACACTGCACGATAAGAGGCAATTACCTTTTTAGATTTAGCCAGACGAATTCGAACAGTATTTTTTGAAATACCTATTTTAGATTCAGTGTTATGTACATCGTTGTCAAATACACTAAGTGCTAAAGATGAGGGTAAAGCAAAATCAGGTGAAACAAGTATGCCAGTTGGAGGATAGCCATTAATCTCGCTCCAGATTACTTTAAGAGTAGGTAATTCTGCAATAATTGCATGATTTATTGTTGACCAAGGATTTATGGGATCGCCGGTTTGTTCTAGTGGTTTATTACTCCAGAGGTTAGATGTAGCGGAGATGTTTTTTAATGACTTTTGGGCCAGGGTGATTCCCCAGCTTTTCATTGACGGTGTTAATTTCCCCCCCCGTTGCCGTAAACCCTGCTGCATGGTATTGAACAATGCATACTGCCCATCAAGATCATCAGAAAACTTTTTCTGGATAAACTCAATAGGTTGCGTCAGGTTTTCGGCATCCATATAACGACCAATATATTCTAAATTAGAAACCAATTCTTTATGTGATAAATTATGGTTTTGCAGATATCTCATCGCAAATAGTGCAGCCTCTTTAGACGGCACATCCAAAATAACTTTGATCAATACTTTTAACTGTTCTTCATTCCAGTTCTGAGCAAGAACATTTTTCATTACTTCAGTATTCTTTAAGTTATCTCTTACAGCCAATAGAACAGTATATTTCAAATGACTATCCTGTTCACCAGCGCCAGCGTAAACCGACAGTAAAGCCTTAACCGCTACCGCTTTTGGATATTTACCCAACACCTCTGACGCAACACGCTGTACATGTGTACTTGTATCCTTTAATGCATTTAATGCCTTTTCCTGATATTTTAATGGAATTGCTGTTTTCTCCGCAAGTATTCTAAATGCATGCACTCTAATCACCGCATCGTTATGATTAAGTGCCTTATCTAAAACCCCGTCCTGTAAAGCCTTTAAACGAAACAAAATCCACAAAGTCTGAACATAGGACCTTGAATCGGTTTTGGATGATTTAAGTTTATCGGTTAACTGATCAACTGCCTTTACCCCATACCCTTCAACAATTTGATTGGCAATCATCATTCTTAGATTAAGTTGAGGATGGTTTAAGTTTTTAATCAATTCAGCAAGGCTGGCTTTTGACCAATCTTTAAGCTTATTATCTTTATGTTTCTTATCGCCTTTATAAGTTATTTTCCAGATCCTTCCACTTTGACGGTCTCTGAGCGGATGGTCCAGAGGTACCTCATAATGCCCGATAATACGGTTATAGAAATCGGCAATATATAAAGCACCATCAGGCCCTGTTTTAATGTTAACGGGCCTGAACCATGGATCGGAACTGATTAAGAAATCCTCCTGACGCTTCGCTTCGGGTGATGAACCGGTAAAAGACATTGTATTTCTATTGATCCGGCAGGTAACCACATCTCCTGAATAAAAACTGTTTCGGTATTCTTGGGGAAATTGCTCTCCGGAATAATAAACCAGACCAGATAACGCTGTTGATCCAAGTTCATAACTCATCATTTCGGGAGCAAAACCCATGGCTGGCGACTTCTTACCAAAATGAGGATATTCCGCTCCTCTAATCAATTGATAAATTGGTTTAGAATGGCAATCAACTGAATACAGATACCCCCATTCATCGAATGTATAGCCAAAAGGATTCACCCTACCATATGAAGTTTGCTCTACCCTACTTCCATCAGGCTGAAAACGAAATGTATTTCCTGAAACCATGGTAATGGAATCTCCATCAGTACCTGCAATTGTTGAAGTATTGGTAAACCCATGGCAAGCATAGATCCATCCGTCGAACCCCCTTATAAAGTTATTGACCATCCCATGTGTATCCTGGTGACCAAATTCACCTAGAATTACTTTTTTTTCATCTGATTTCCAATCTCCATTTAAATCAGTAAACTGGTAAATATTTGGGATACTAAAGGCAATAGCGCCTTTCTGAACCGGTATTATACCAATTGGTATATTTAGATTTTCTGCAAATGGTATGAATTTATCGGCCTTCCCATCTCCATCTGAGTCTTCAAGTATGGTTATTTTATCATGACCTTTTGCCGGAGCTGCTGCCATTGGATATTCTGATGACTGTGTGACCCATAGCCGACCTTTTTCATCAAACTCCATGTTTATTGGTTTTCCTATGTCGGGTTCAGATGCATAAAGTGTAATTTCGAATCCCGGAGGTAATTTAAATCCGGCACGCTCCTGCTCAGGTGTCTGAAATTCAGTGGTACGGATATGCTCTGCAAACTGCTTTTGATCAGGGTCGGTTATTCCCTTCACATTCCTCTGACTTGTCTTTTTTGACATGTTGCACCCAGAGGAAGCAAGCAGAAGGCAGAGCATTAAAATGCTCTGTTTCAGTCTCATTTGTGTTTAGTTTGCTTCAAATTACAATTATATATTCATTTACCAAAGGCATAGAAACAAAAAAGCTGTCCATAATGCACGATTGTGCTTTATGGACAGCTTCCTATTCAAATTATTACAGTCTGAAAGAAATTCCCAGATTGACAGAATAATCCGCAAAGGCTGCATCCCCGTTTACAAATGTTGTAGCAGTTGAGCGCGCCCTGTCGGTAACACTTTGAGTTCTTTTTCTGTATACCGCTGCAGGTACCGAAGCATAAATATTTATTTTGCTTAGCTGATAAGTAAGGCTTGGTTCAACTGAAATAACATATCCTGGTCTGCGGAAATCTCCACTTCCACCAATAACGTCATGAATTGGAATACCTTCAATTCGTCCACCTGCAGAAACGACTAATTTATTCAAAGCATAGTTGGCTCCTAACCTTGCCATAAACTGATCTGGAACACTGCTAATTGCCTCGTTAGCCAATGCTGGGCTAACTAACTCGCGATAAGTTCTTACTCCATTATTCTGACGTGGATTACTTAAATAAAAAGCATTAGCATACAAACCAAGGTTGTTTTTTATGTTAGCAAATGAATTAATTTCAAGGGTTAAACCTGTTCCTCCATCGCCCAATTGAATTGACTGATCTACGGTACGTAAKTCTGGTTTTTTACCAGGACCAACATTTTGCCAGTAATCCTTATAATCATAAACACCGGTGGCAAATTTAATCCCCAATCCTACCTGAACATTTGCTTTTGGACTGGTTGCAGGATTGAACAACCAGCGATAAGCTGCAACCCTAATGTCGCCCAATCCAAATGAGTGCATACTATGTCTTTCGTCATTAAGATTTGGCGGCGCATTATGCTCATATTTGGAGGATCTGGCATTGGAGATAATAGGAACATCTATCATTGCAGACCAACGACTGTTGAATACTCGGATCAGGGAAAGATCAGTAGCAAACTGATGGTTGATCACTTCGTTTCCAGCCTTAATCCTCTCTTTTTGATAAACATCGCCTTTGAAATGCTTATTTGACATAAAATATCGGGTATTGATATTCAAAACCCAACTTCCACCATCAGATGTTAACGAGCTATCAGGATGTTCGGTCATTGCACAAATCCCTCCGGTGCTTCGGATTGCTACACATCCCTGGGAAAAAACTTTAGCGGTGATTAAAACAATAGCGAGCGTGGTAAAGATTTTTTTCATAATTGATTTTTAGGTTAAAAATTTAGTTTGTTTGGTTTATTTTTAAGATTGTTTGGCTTTCAATTTCGAGATGACCAATTCCCCAACACCAAAGCCAGTGGTCATTCCGTTTTCTATAGCATCCATGAAATGGATACCACCCCAATATCTACTCATTGCTCCTTCTTTTGCAGCCGCTTTAAATGAGGTGAATTTTCTGGATGGCAGGCCATATTTCTCTTCAACATCATCAGTATAATGGTAATTATCACCAAAATAGTGGGTCAGTATAACAGAAGAAGTAGCGGAAATACAAGAATGCCCGCTTAGATATTCCGGAAATGGCGGGGTTTGTAGCAATGGTTTCCATTTGGGATCAATATAGCTCCTAATGGCGGTTTCTGGTCGTATCCTATTACTTCTGAATTTCTCGTCCCAACAACTAATGAAGCTATCTGTTAAACCAACAGACACCATGGTATATACTTCTAAAGATTTAGAGAAACTAAACTTCGATTGCTTACATGCAATTCCTGCTATACCTATCCAGTGTGCTCCCGGAGAGATCTTCTTCATGCCGGTTAACAAATGTCCATCACTTTTTAATGCAAAAGGATTGCAATCCCAAAATGCGGCTATCGCTCTATGTTCTGGTGTTAGCCCTGCCCCTCCCT
>NZ_JBFTNT010000212.1:0-7322 GCF_056397585.1 Pedobacter sp. 05L430
AAGATGGGCCATGCCATGGTACGATCAATACTATGCTACCATTATGCCTTACACACCATTTCTGGATGCCTTTTTTAAGGTTTATTATATGAATTTACCATTGCATTATGCACAGGCAGATTTAAATAAGCTTTTATTGTTTTGCGCAGTGATGTTCCCAACTGCAATTCTTTTATTTCAACGTCAGTTTAATACCAGTAAAGATGAAAAAGCAATCAGGGCAGTCCATAATTAAGCTCTTTTTAAGAGAGGCCGCCCTTGTGGCGAAGGACCATAGCTTGCTCCTGACCCTCTTGATTGCGCCGTTGCTTTATGCGTTTTTTTATGGAAGCATCTACATTAATAAAGAAGAGCAAAATGTAAAGCTTGCTGTTGTTGATGATGATCATTCAAGGCTATCAAGGTTGCTCCAACAAAATATTGATAACTCTCCTATTGTTGAATTAATTCATTTCCCTAATCTTGAAGAGGCCAAAGAGCAAATGTACCGTGGAAACTGTCAGGGGTATTTTTATATTCCAAAAGGTACAGAATCAAATTTACTAACCTTAAAGCAGAGCAATGTGGTACTTGCCGTAAATGCAGCCCGGTTCCTGCCCTCAAGCGATATCCTAATGAACGTGCAGCAAATATGCCTTACCATTGGTGCAGGTGTACGCTTACAGTATTTCCAAAAAAGCGAAGGCATGAGCTCCACCATAGCCATGCAAAACGTACTGCCCGTGAATTTAGATTACAGGCCAATGTTTAACGAAAGATCAAGCTATGGTGCATTCCTGCTCCCTGGACTACTGGCATTAATTTTACAACAAACCTTACTGATAGGTTTATCTGAAAGTGTGGCCGGAGAGCGACAACATTCACGTATTGGGGAGTGGCTAAGGGGAGGAATATCTACCGGTATCTGGGGGAAAGGATTATTTTATCTGTTTCTATTTTCAGCTTATGCTTTTTTCTTTTTGAATGTAAACTATAACCTGCTCAATTTACCGATGCGCGGCAATGGTTTCGAATTGAGTGTCTTATTGATACTGTTTATTCTTACGCTTATTCCTATGGCTCAATTTATTGGATCGCTGTTTAAATCGCAATTGCTCTGCCTGCAAATGATGGCTTTTTCTACTTATCCGATTTTTCTGATCACGGGATACTCATGGCCATTCGAATCCTTACCCTTAGCTGTTCAATGGCTATCAAAACTATTACCTACAACACCATTTATTCAAATCTATTCCTCAATAGTTCAGTCGGGAGCGAGTTTATCAGCAAATCCTTCAGCATTAATACATTTAATTTTGCTTTGGTGTTTTTATAGTGTTATTGCCTACATCAGGTTGAATATGTTAAAAAAGAATCTTTTATCAGCTTAACTTGCTTTTTGATTCATCAGCCRCAATTACAATAAAGCAAACGATCAATATTGCGCTGTATTCGATCCCCCCTGATCCATGTTCGCCAACAAACCAACCATTTTCTGCATGTATGATTATAATGCCAATTGCAAGCATTATGATAAATCCTATTGAAATCCATTTTCTGAAATACCCGGCAAGGAGCAATAGTCCTCCTATGATTTCAAATGCAGTAATTCCCCAAACAAAAGCGGTTCCGTATACAAAGCCTTTGCCGTTAAGAAAGCCACCGAACCGCTCAATAGTTCCACCGGTTATACGAACTACGGCATGTGCAAGGAACAACAAACAAGTAAATACCCGTAAGAGCCCCAGACTTTGATTTAAAGAGATGAAAGGAAATGATTTCATTTTGATGATTGGTTTCTATAAATATATAGAAACCAATCTCAATTATTGTATAGTTTCTTTCACTTCGCCACAGGCCAGCATGTTTTCGCCAAAATAAGGGTTTTTTATTTCTTTTTGGTTGCTTAACCACGATGCTCCTTTGTCATTTAAAGCCATTGGGCAATAATCTACATATACTTCTCCGGAACTTAAACCAGATGCTTTTACTCTTTCTATAAAGTTTGTACTCAATTCAGCATATGCAATTCTTTGCGCATCAATATCAGTTGCTGATCCTATTTTCGCTACTAATGAGGCTAAAGAAGTGCCATTAGCTAAATCTTTAGCGCCTAGTTCAATTGCATTAGCTGCCACTTTTGCCTCAGCCACATCGCCTTTAACAAGTGCATTGGTTAAATGAACATAATGTTGATAAACTGCATTTAATTTATCGTCTTTTAAATTTACGGCAGCAGCAGTACCCTTTTCTGTAGTTTCGGCATGCGTTTCTCCTGCCGCGTGACTGTGGCCTTCGTGTGCATCTGTTTCTGTTGTTTTTTGTGGGTTGCTACATGCAGCAAATAAGGTTACTGCTGCCAAAGTAATAATGAAATTAGTTACTGTTCTCATCTTCTTCTTTTTTATTAATTAATAATCTAAGTTTTATTCAATTTTAGTTTGTCACCTAGGGTTTTGTTCGTCATCACGGCACTCGTCCGTCGTCAGCTCAATGATGCCCAACAGGATTTTTACCTTTTTTAAGAATATACTCGCTATATAAAAGATAAGCTCCTGTTACTACGACCTGATCTCCATTTTTAAGTCCTTCAGAAATTTCAACTTCATTGTTATTCTCCTGTCCTGTTTTTACCGATCTGGGTTCAAAGCTGTCTTTACCCTTTTTAATCCATACATGCATACCTTTACCATCTCTAATTACCGCATCAACCGGCAAAGTCAATACATTACTCTTATTTGCTGATGGTAAAAAAACATTTGCCTGCAGGCCTGGTTGCCATTGATTTTGAGGATTAGCAATACTTCCCCTGATCTGTGTAAGCTGGGTTCCAGATTGAAGTGACGGGGTAATGAAGCTAATGGTCATTTCCTGTGGCTGATCTTCCCATCCGGCAATAACAACCTTAACTTTCTGACCCATCTTTATATTTTTTGCCTCGCTTGGATAAACATCGGCTTCAACCCATAACTGCCCATATCCTTCCAATCTTAAAATCGGACTCCCTTCTGTTACATACTGACCCTGAGTCACTGACAACTCAGCAACTACACCACCTTCGGGCGCGTAGAAAACCACATACGGATCTTTCTTTTGAGTTTTAACAAGCTGCTGTACCTGACTTTCGGATTGCCCGTACAACAGTAATTTCTGTTTTGCAGCGGCAACAATCTGCCGCTCTATTTTATCTCCCTTGAATTCTTTTTCCTGCGCCATCGCCATCAGATATTCTTGCTGGAGTGTGGCCAATTGTTCTGAATAAAGCTTGTATAAAGGCTGTCCTTTACCAACCTTAACACCAGTTTCTCGTATATATAATTGCTCTATTCTACCGGCAATTCTGCTGGAAACATAACTGCTTTGCTCTGGGTTAACAGTAAGCCTTCCATTAAGCTGTTTCGCTCCTGAAAGACTACCTTCACCTACCAATACCGTGGTAATATTTGCTAAAGCTTGTCGCTTTTCATCTATTTTCAGCGCCTTTTCATTACTGTTTTTTTCAAATGGAACCAGATCCATTCCACAGATGGGGCAAGTGCCCATCTCATTTTTTATCACCTGCGGGTGCATCGGACAAGTAAACGTTTGCTGTTTTGCGACAATCATTTTACCTTTTGATTTATCCTCACTACTGCAGGCAGCAATGAATATTGATGGAACCAACGCCAACAAGGCAATCTTTTTTATAAATAATTTCCGTTCCATAACTTAATTTCCTTTGTTCTCAGTCATTTTTATGAAGCTTTCGCTATCTACCAGATAAGCCGCTTTTTTACTTACCTCCCAGCTGCCGATGTCTTCTTTAATCTGTATCATTCCGGCAATGGTAATCCCCGACTTTACCACTTTAGGGATAACAACATTCCCTTCCTTTTTAAAAACCACTGTTTTATTACCCAGCGATATCGCAGTCGATTCTGGCAGCCACCATGAGGCATGAAGCAATACAGGAATTCTGGCAGTTAGCAGCTCACCTACCCTAAAGTTTGGTTTATTAAGGTAAGTGCGGGCAATAGTAAAGTTTACCCCATCTTTAAAAACAGGCTGTATCATACCTATGCTAGCATTCTGAATAGTACTTTTATCAGCCGTTTTATAGAATAAAAAATGATCGCCCTTTTTTATAAGCGATGCCAGAGCAGGCTTTAAGGAGAATTCAGCGATCAGCTGATTAGCATTATAGATGGTAAAAAGCGATTGTCCGGCACTCACATATTGTCCTGCACGTAATAACACAGGGGAATTTACAGGCGCGGCACTTACAGGAGTAGCCGCAGATGAGCTTCCTCCGCCTCCCATATTGTCCAYTTCATCTCCACCAGATGATGGCACAGCTACACTTGGTGCTGCAACTGGCGCCGTAGATTTTTCAAGTATGTACCCATCAGCATTGCTATACACAGGAATGCGGTAGTTTACCTTTCCTGTTTTTATTAGCTGATTAATACTGGCAGCACTCATTCCCAACAACATCAATCGTTGTTTTGCCCCCTGGAGCATCGTCTGATCAGTCCCTGTACCTTTCAGGAATAGTAATTCCTGTTGTGCGGCTGCCAAATCCGGTGAATAGACCTCCATTATCAATTGTCCTTTTTTAACAGGTTGGTAATTGTATTTAATCAGCAAACGTTCTATTCTTCCACTCACTCTGCTGGCAATGCTGTTCTGATTTCTTGTATCGTAATTGATTATGCCCTGAACCTCTTCTGTAAATATTTTGGTTCCATATTCAGCCTTAATTACCGGGAGCGTAGATACCACCTGCTCATTTGAAGGTTTCAGCAAATGAGAAAGGTTACTGTCAATTTTTACAACACCAGGATCATCATGATTCATGTGCTTATTGTCTTTCCCCCTGTTGCAAGAGCTGATTACCAACGCGCCGATCAGGACCATTGCAAGCCATACGTAGGTATGCCGCTTAGCGATATAATTCTTTCTCATAATCGGCTATCATTAAATAAAGTTTCAATTTCTCATCCAAAACGCTGGTTTGCATCATAGTAAGGGCCTCCCATGAATCAATTACCTCAGGCAGTTCCATTTTATTTTCACGGTAATTCAAAAAGTTAACATCCAGTGATTTTTGCAGTGCGGGAATAATCTTGCTTTCCATAGCATCGATACGCTTTTGCATAGATTGGATTTCGAATTGCATACCATACAGCATCCCTTGGGTTTCCTGTAACATGGCAGCCTTTTCTTTATCCATCGCCTGCACTTCGTATTCCATTCCTTTTACTTCCGATTTATACATTTTTGAAGACCACGGGGCAATCGGGATGCTTACCATCCCCATTACACTAAAAGCCTTCGGCATCATCTTGGTTAAAGGCGACATATGATCGAACCGCAGCTTAAAATCGGGTCTGCTTTGTTTTTTCATTGCTTCAATATTCAGCTGCATAGATTGGATATTGTAATCCATCTTCTTAATATCATTTCTGGCCAACGCCAAACTCCCGGTATCAATAGCATCTGCCTGTACAAACTTTGGCTGATAATTGGTATCAATAGCTATATCTGCATTTCCCGGCTGGTTCATTAAACTATTTAACCAGGCTCTGGATTTAGCAATATCGCCTTCCTGCATGCGGATCATGTTTTTGTTTTCCTCCAGTTTTGCAGTGGTTTTATATACGCTACCTAATTTCGATTGATTAAAAGGATACCTGATCTCTTCAATCTTCTTCATGGTCTGCATAATTTTCTCATTCTGTTTCAGCACTTCTATTTTTTGTACTGCAACCAGCCAACCGAAATACAGCCTTTTTGCCTGCGTTTTATATTCATTTAAGGTAATGCCGCGGGTTTCATTCTCTGCCTTACCCTTAGATTCGATATAGCGTTTGTTGGCATTTAATTTAGATAGGTTTGGGATATCCTGTTCCAGCTGTATCATTACAGATCCTTTATCCCTGTCGTCCATAAGTTCCTGACCGGGATAAGGGGTCATAAATGTACCTACACCAATCATTGGTGCCATCCAGGCAGTTGCCGCTTTAGCGGTATGTTTATAGCTCTCGGCCTTTAAACCATACGACTGCAGCAACAGGTTGTTTTTATCTATACGGTGCAAAATCGTATCCAAGGAAAGCACCTGTTTTTGTTGTGCTGTTGTGTAAAATGGCAGCAGCAACAATATCCATGTTAATTTTTTAATGATGTACATCGTGAACCTCCAGTTTTCCATATTTCCTCAATTCATACTCTTTGGACATTAAAAAGATAAGCGGTGTAACCAACAGAATGTGTGTGGAAGAAGTTAGTACCCCACCTATCATTGGCAGCACTATTGGTTGCATTACATCTACCCCAACACCACTGGCCCATAACACGGGTACCAATCCGAATAGCGACACACAAACTGTCATAAGCTTGGGTCTCAACCTTTTTGCTGCACCATGAATTACATATTCTCTAAGGTCTTCCTTGGTAATGGTCTCGCTCGAATTCCCTTTTAATTTGATCAGCTGCTGCATGGCATCATTCAGGTAAATTACCATCACAATCCCTGTTTCCACAGCAATCCCGAACAGGGCTATAAAACCAACGGCTACACCAACAGACAAATTCACTCCCCAGAAATAGATCATGTAAGCCCCCCCAATTAAGGCAAAAGGAACCGTAATCAGACTTAAAAAAGCTTCTCTAATAGAGCGAAATGCAAAATACAGAGAGAAGAAAATGATCACCAAAACCACCGGAGCAATCCACATCAGTGTTTGCTTACCCCTTATCAGGTTTTCATACTGTCCACTCCATTCCAGAAAATACCCCTCGGGAAGAACCCCCTTCTCTTTATTCAGCTTCTCCATTGCATCCTTAACCGTGCTGCCCAAATCTCTATCGCGAACGTTAAACATTACAGCACCACGCAGAATAGCATTATCAGAGCTGATCATTGGCGGCCCATCTTCAAACTTCACATCGGCAACTGCCGATAAAGGAACTTCACCAAAGGAAGCTGATTGAATAGGGATTCTTTTAATGCGTTCTACACTGTTGCGGTATTCCTGAGCAAGGCGTACGCTTATAGAAAAGCGCTGTCTGCCTTCAATAGTATTGCCAATAGTTGCTCCACCAAGTGCACTTTCAACAACCTGATTAACGTCATCTACGTTTAAGCCATACCTGGCCAACTCTTCTCTTTTTACATCAATAGACAGGTATTTACCCCCTGTAATAGGTTCTACAAATAAATCGCTTACCCCAGGGGTACCTACTAATGCTGCTTTTACCTTTTCTGACACCGAAGCAATTGTATCCAGATTTTGTCCGAACACTTTTATTCCTACATCGGTACGGATACCGGTAGCCAGCATATTGATCCTGTTGATGAT
>NZ_JBFTNT010000213.1:0-7277 GCF_056397585.1 Pedobacter sp. 05L430
ATTAAAAAAACAAAATAAACATGATATAAATCATACATTTATAAAAATAATACAAATTATTATATATATTTGATTAAACAAACCACAATTACCCGTTAAATAAAATAAATAACCCAACAAAATCGAAATTATGAATCATAAAACAGTAATCGTAATAGGAAATGGAATGGTTGGACATAAGTTTTGCGAAAAATTAACCTCTAAATCAGATAATTTTAACATTATTGTATTTGGAGAAGAACCAAGAAGGGCATACGACAGAGTTCATTTAAGCGAATACTTTAACGGAAAGAGTGCAGAAGATCTTTCTTTATCTCATGAAAATTGGTACAACGAACAAAACATTACGCTTCATCTTGGCGACCCGGTAAAAGAAATTGACAGAGAAAGCAAAACCATACATTCGAATAAAGGGCTTATTTTAAATTACGACTATCTGGTTCTGGCAACAGGGTCATCGGCTTTTGTACCTGATATCCCTGGTGTTGATAAAGAAGGTGTTTTCGTTTATCGCACCATCGAAGATCTTGAGCTCATTAAAAATTATGCTTTAAATGCAAAAACAGGCTCCGTATTAGGCGGGGGCTTATTGGGCTTAGAAGCCGCGAAGGCATTAATAGATTTAAATCTTGCTGAAACAAATGTAATTGAATTTGCACCAAGACTAATGCCCAGGCAGATAGATAGTGCCGGAAGTCAGATGCTACAAACAAAACTTGCTACACTAGGATTATCCATATACACAAACAAAGGCACAAGCAGCATAGAAGGCGAAAACCGTATTGAATCTCTAAAGTTTAATGATGGCAGCGAATTAAAAACAGACATACTTGTAATTTCTGCCGGAATACGCCCTAGAGATGAACTGGCCAAACTCTGCGGAATTGAAGTTGGCACCAGAGGTGGAGTTCTGGTAAATGAATCAATGCAGACCAGTGATCCATCTGTTTTTGCAATTGGGGAATGTGCGTTATTTAACCATAACATCTATGGACTGATTGCTCCCGGATACGAAATGGCCGAAGTGGTAGCGGCTAATCTATGCGAAGGCAACAAAACATTCAACGGATTCGATATGAGCACCAAACTTAAACTTATTGGCGTAGATGTAGCCAGTTTTGGAGATCCGTTTACAACAGAACCAGACTCAAGGAGTATTCTATTTGAAGACACCCATAAAGGAATTTACAAACGCATCAATATCAGCAACGATGGAAAATATTTACTAGGTGGAATACTAATTGGCGAAGCAGAGGCTTACAATATGCTACTGCAAACTGTAAACAACAAAATAGCGCTCCCTCCTAACCCCGAAGATCTGATATTAGGATCCCGCGGTGGCAGCTCCCAAACTGAGAATGCTGGGTTAGCCGGACTTCCGGACGACGCGTTGATCTGTAGTTGCGAGGGTGTATCAAAAGGAACCATTTGTAATTCTGTCTCTGCAGAGGGTTGCGAATCGATAGATGCAATCAAAAAATGCACTAAGGCTGGCACAGGATGCGGTGGATGTATACCAATGGTGAAAGATTTAATGCTGCACACCATGAAAGAAAATGGCAAGTACGTTAGAAATGTAGTATGCGAGCACTTCCAACTGAGCAGACAAGAGTTATATGATCTTATAAAAATACACAACCTTAAAAATTATGAGCAAGTACTGGACAACGTAGGCAAAGGCGACGGCTGCGAAATATGCAAACCGCTGGTATCATCACTTCTGGCAAGCATCTGGAATGATATGATTCTTAAAAGAGGTAATGATACCGCCCAGGACAGTAATGACAGGTTTTTAGCAAATATTCAAAAAGGAGGAACCTATTCAGTAGTTCCAAGAATTCCGGGAGGGGAAATCAAACCGGAGAAGCTTGTAATTATTGGAGAAGTTGCTGAAAAATATGGCTTGTATACAAAAATCACCGGCGGACAACGGATAGATATGTTCGGAGCCCATTTAAGTGACCTGCCATTAATATGGGAAGAATTAATTGCTGCTGGCTTCGAAAGCGGACATGCGTACGGAAAAGCATTACGAACAGTTAAAAGTTGTGTTGGCAGCACATGGTGTCGCTTTGGTTTGCACGACAGTGTAAGCTATGCAATTAGAATAGAAGAACGCTACAGAGGCCTAAGGGCTCCACATAAACTAAAATCTGCTGTTAGCGGATGTATTCGCGAATGCGCAGAAGCACAAAGCAAAGATTTTGGAATTATAGCAACCGAAAAGGGATGGAACCTATATGTATGCGGTAATGGCGGCAGCAAACCTCAACATGCACTACTTCTGGCTTCGGATGTAGACAGCGATACATGCATCAAATACATAGATAGGTTCTTAATGTTTTATATCCGCACTGCCGATCCATTAACACGAACTGCCCCGTGGCTAAATAAAATGGAGGGTGGAATTGAATACCTGAGAAATGTAGTTGTAAACGACAGCCTGGGTATGGCAGAACAATGGGAAATTGAAATGCAAAACATTGTAAACAGCTATCAATGTGAATGGAAAACAGCAATTGAGGATCCGGAAATAAGAAAAAGGTTCAATCATTTTGTGAATGCGCCCGAAGAAAAAGATCCAAGTGTAAAATTTGACGAAATGCGCGGCCAGAAAAAGGCTGCAAACTGGACAACAGCATAATTTAAATCAACAAACCTATTTATACACTAACAAAACAGAAATCATGATAGAAACAACAACAAACTGGTTTGAAGCATGTCGCGTTGAAGACGCAGTACAAAACGGAGGAGTATGTGTTAAATGCGGCGAGGAACAAATTGCCTTATTTTATTTTACCCGCAGAAATGAATGGTATGCCACACAAAACCTATGCCCACACCGCAGGCAAATGGCACTTAGCCGCGGCATGATCGGCTCTGTAGGTGAAGACCCTAAAATTGCCTGCCCCTTTCATAAAAAAACATTTTCACTTTCTACAGGAGAGTGCTTAAGCGGAGATGAATGCGCCATACAAACCTACCCGGTTAAGGTTGAAGATGGGTTAGTATACATCGGCTTACAAAATTAAATATAAAAAACCCCATCAGAAGGTCGGATTTCTGACGGGGTAAAATAGTCTCATCGATTAAATAAAACTTATCAAATGTATCAAAAAGTATTTACTCTTTCTGTTAGTGCAGCACCTTCATGAAATTAATTTCCGTAAACCGTTAACCACCACAACATCAAACAAATTCCGGAACCTAAATCTCATGAATTATGACTGAAGAACTTAAACCACTAAAAAAACTTAATATATTTTCAACGAAAGGTATTCAAATGAAAACCTTTCATATTACCTGGATAACCTTCTTTTTCTGCTTTTTTGGATGGTTTGGCGTAGCCCCACTCATGCCGCTGATAAGAGAACAGCTACACTTAAGTAAAGATCAGATCGGCAATATTATTATTGCCTCAGTTTCTGCAACAATTATTGCCAGGCTAATTATTGGTAAACTATGCGATACCCTTGGACCAAGGTTATCCTACACAATTCTGCTTGCACTGGGCTCAATACCCGTTATGTGCATTGGGTTAAGTAACAGCTACGAAAGTTTTCTTTTATTCCGCTTCGTCATCGGGATTATAGGTGCTTCTTTTGTAATCACACAATTCCACACCTCAATGATGTTTGCCCCAAATGTAATAGGAACTGCAAATGCTGTTACAGGCGGCTGGGGAAATCTTGGTGGTGGAGTTACAAACCTGATTATGCCACTTATTGCAGCTGGTTTTGCAGGCCTGGGCTTTGTAAGTCAGGCCAACTCATGGAGGGTTGCTATGATCGTTCCGGGGGTAATTCTATTAGTTATGGCTTTTATTTACTACAAGTACACAAAAGATACGCCTGCCGGAAACTTTAATGATTTACAGGTCATTAAAGTCAAAAAAACTCAAAAAGGCTCTTTTATGGCCGCATTAAAAGATTACAGAACATGGGTGCTGGCATTAGCTTACGCTGCATGCTTTGGAATAGAGATAACCGTTGATAATGTTGCTGCAACATTTTTCACAGATCAGTTCGGTGCATCAATGATTATGGCCGGTGCCATGGCGAGCATATTTGGTGGCATGAACATTTTTGCAAGGGCACTCGGTGGCTTTGTTAGTGATAAAGTTGGAAAATCTTATGGCCTTAGAGGAAAAGGAATACTACTAGGGGCATTGTTAGTTTTGGAAGGAATTGGGATTAGCTTATTTGCCCAATCACAAACTCTTGGTTTAGCTATAGCAGCAATGCTTTTGTTTGCACTATTTCTAAAAATGGCCAATGGTGGCACTTATGGCATTGTCCCTTTCATCAATAAAGATGCAATTGGCTCTGTAAGTGGTATTGTTGGTGCAGGCGGAAATATAGGTGCAATGCTGGTAGGCTTTCTTTTTAAATCAGAGCACCTCACCTACGCTGACGCTTTTCACTACATAGGAATTGGGGTAGCAGTAATTGGTCTGCTGGTATTTATTACCCGATTTCAATTAAAAAGATCCGAAAATACGGAAACAGTAAAACAAGAGTTTCAACAGGCTTAATTCTACCTAACAGAAAACATGTATGTCTGGAGATAAAAACAAAGTTTTTAAAAGTACATGCTGCTATTGTGGTGTTGGCTGTGGCGTAAACGTTACTTTAGAAAAAAACAAGACCATTACAGTACAGGGCGACAAAGATCATCCGGTAAACCATGGCATGCTTTGCAGTAAGGGACTTAACCTCCAGTACACAGTAAACGATAAAAGCGATCGTCTCCTTTATCCTCAAATGAGGTATAATAAAAATATGCCCTTACAAAGGGTAAGCTGGGAAGATGCACTGAATCGGACAGCAGCTGTTTTTAAGACTTTTATTGATAAATATGGCCCCGATTCTGTTGCTTTTTATGCGTCTGGGCAATGCCTCACCGAAGAATACTATGTTATCAATAAATTAATTAAAGGTTTTATAGGCAGTAACAATATCGACACCAATTCTCGTCTTTGCATGAGCAGTGCTGTTACTGCTTATAAAATGGCTTTAGGTGAAGATAGTGTTCCGGTGTGCTATGACGATATTGAACTTGCCGACTGCTTTTTCGTTACCGGTGCTAATCCCGCATGGTGCCACCCAATACTTTGGCGTAGAGTTGAAGCCCATAAAGCCGCAAATCCAAACATTAAAATTATTGTAGCAGACCCAAGAGTGACAGACTCTTGCGGTCTTGCCGATCTTCACTTGCAAATCAATCCTGGAACCGATGTAACACTGAACCATGCAATAGGCCGGGCACTTATTGAAACAGGCAATGTAGACAGTAATTTTATAAGCAATCACACAGAAGGCTTTTCCGATTACAAACGGAAGGTATTTGAAAGGACTTTAGAAGAATCAGCCAAAATCTGCGGCGTCACGGAATCTGAGATACAACTTGCGGCAACATATATAGGCGATGCCAAAGGCTTTTTAACGATGTGGACAATGGGACTTAATCAAAGTTCAATTGGTGTTAACAAGAATCTGAGTCTAATTAACCTGAATCTTATTACAGGCCACATTGGAAAGCCGGGTTCTGGCCCCTTTTCACTTACCGGACAACCAAATGCAATGGGTGGTCGCGAAGTAGGTGGACTTGCAAATCTTCTTCCTGCGCATCGCGACCTATCAAATGAACTACATCGTCAGGAAGTGCAAAAATTCTGGGGAGGAACAACAATTTCCGGCAAAACAGGGCTTACCGCTACAGAAATGTTTGAGGCCCTGCATGATGGCCGGCTTAAAGCAATCTGGATACTTTGCACAAACCCATTAACAAGTTTACCCAATGCACGGTTTGCCGAAGAAGCTTTAAAAAGAGCAAAATTTGTTGTGATACAGGAAATTACTGATAAGGCAGAGACGCTTGCTTATGCTGATGTTATTTTACCTGCAGCAGCCTGGACAGAAAAAGAAGGCACCATGACCAATTCCGAAAGAAGGATAAGTCACCTGAATAAGGTTATCGATGCACCCGGAGAAGCACTTCCTGATGCAGAAATCATCTGCCGTTTTGCAAAAAAAATGGGCTATAATGGGTTTGAGTACAACAGCATGGAGGATATATACAAAGAACATGCAAAACTCACCTATAGAACCAGCATTAATATACATGGGCTCGACTATAAACAAATCGACAAGAGCAATACCCTGCAATGGCCATTCAACAAAAGAACCGAGAGTGGCACAAAACGTCTGTTTACAAATCATTCATTTCATACAAGATCCAAGAAAGCGATTATACACAGCCCCTCCGATCAGCTGAACAGCGAACTTCCTGACGAAGATTTTCCATTTATCCTAACCACAGGCAGAGTTCGTGATCACTGGCATACCATGTCTAAAACTGGCAAAGTGAGCAAGCTTAAACAGCATATTAAAGATGCTTTTATGGAAATCAATCCAACAGATGCAGAATTCTTATCTATAGAAGATAATCAGGTTATAGTTGTACGATCCAGACGTGGTGAAGTGCAGGTTAAGGCAAAGCTGTCTGCCTCCATAAAACAAGGCGTAGTATTTCTCCCTATGCATTGGGGAAAAATATTGGGCAGCGATTTAAACAGAGCCAACAACGTTACCAGTACTATACTAGACCCCCTATCTAAAGAACCTGATTTTAAATATTGTGCTGTAAATATTGAAAAGTTCCAAAAAGACTTCCAAAAAATAGTAATTATAGGCGCTGGTGCCGGCGCTTATGGCTTTGTTAAATCTTACAGGGAAATGAACAAGGAAGACCAAATCACAGTCTTTAGCAAAGAGAATTTTCCATTTTACAATCGTGTAATGCTCCCTGATTATATAAGCGGAGAACAAAAATGGGAACAATTGGTAAAAATGAATGATGAGGAAGAGCCCGAATATAGTATCAGACTGTTAAGAGGCATCAGCGTAGAAAAAGTAAACAGAGAACAGAAATACGTAATAGATTCAACCGGCAAAAGAACATCGTATGATGTATTGATTATGGCTACCGGAAGTCGCTCTACCCTTCCCAAAAATGCGCCTTCCTTACCTGGCATATTTACCATGCGGAGTCGTACAGATGCAGACAATTTCAAAAAACATATTCCTAAAAACGCTCATGTAGTAGTTGTTGGTGGCGGCCTGCTTGGCCTGGAAATGGCTGCATCACTACGTGAAATAGGCGTAAAAATAACCATCATTCATAGGGTATCCAGATTTTTGAACAGACAACTGGATCCGCTGGGAAGCCAGATGCTGCATGAGGAAATGGTAGATCAGGGCTGTGATATTTATTAC
>NZ_JBFTNT010000214.1:0-7257 GCF_056397585.1 Pedobacter sp. 05L430
GCCTTTGCAATAATAGTAGCAATAGGATTGGCCGCGTATTTTATTAAGCCCGAACTTTTTAATGGTGCTTTAAATAAATCCGACAATGGTCTTCACGATAATTCTGAACTGATCAAAAATAATGATAAAATCAAAACTGATTCAATTGCTCTTCTGTAATGATAGGCTCTTGTTCAAAAGAAAGTGGTTGTTCAATAGCTGGTTCATCAGCTATTTCAGGTTCCGCAATGTTTTCATTAATAATGGCAGTTGCGTCTTCTTTTAAAGGAGGTAAACCATAAAAGTCAAAGCCAAAGTTTAGTTGATCTTTGGGGTTGAAAATTAAGTTTCCGGGTGTGCCAGATAGTATACCTATTTCTCCAAAATCAGCGTATTGCTTCTCGGAAAGCAGCTTTATTGTCTCATCAGTAAACTGGTCAATATAATAAGTAGCCGCCTCGGTTGATACGTTCCTTTTTTTACTGATGTAGGCGATAAGAGATTGAGATTCTCTATTCTCTTCTGCAAATGCCAAAGTATAACTTGGCGGCAGAAAAGAGTGTGTTTCAACATCGTACCTTCCTGGCGATTTCTTTTTATAAAAAGTACCCAGTCCAGAAATTCCAACTTCTTTACGAGTTTTTATAAGTTCAGTAAGGTATGATAAGATATCCATTCTGGTAAAAATAAATTTTAATTCCGTATCAACCAATTATTAATTAAAAACCTATTAGAATGAGTAGCTTATACCTCCGAAAACATTGAGCCCAATTACCTCATAATGCAGGTATCTGCTATACGATGAGTTTAACAAATTGTTGGCTCTCGCGAATGCAGAAAACTTATTATTTATTTTATATGATACTCCGGCTCCTAGATCGACAAATCCCTTAACAGTAACTACTGTTTCATTTGCAGGATCAGGTGTATAATAAGGATTAGCAGGAGCTGCAGTATAAATTTTTGCTTTGCTATCATCCTGAAGCGCTACAGAAGCATTAAGGGTTACTTTTTTGTTGATCACATATGATAGATCAGAACTTAAACGCATTTGAGGTTTAAACCAGCTTTGTGTTTCTGCGGCTGGTTTATAATCTTCAAAATTTAATTTACCTGTCCATTTTAAGGCATCACTTACCTGTACAGAGAGTTCCCCTTCTATTCCAATAAGTTTCATAGTTCCGAAATCGTAGATCACATCAAATTTATTGAAATTTGAAAAGTTGTTTACGAACAATGGCATGTCTTCAATGCTCTTGTGGTATACTCTTGCTTTGTATCCAAAACCAGGACCGCCTGTGCCTTTAATACCGCCACTGATACTTAGTTTTTCGATAGAATTTCTGATGGTAATATTGTTGTTCAAGAATGGATTCTCATCACTAAATTGTTTTAAAGAACTACGGTTTACATCACCTTTTACTTCTCCAAATATTTGCAGGTAATCAGGTATTAATGTAAAATCAGCTGTAACAGCCGGGAAAATCCTACTTGATGAGAATGCGCCAAATTCCTGTACAAAATTAATTCCAGCGGTTATTTTTACACCGCTGGCCTGTAATCTGATATAAGGATTTAACTTTAAAAGATTGTTGCCAACACTTACTAGCTCATCTTTAGTGCTTCCGAATTCAGTTGATGCAGCAAGACCTAAGTTAAACTTACTGATTCTCTTATTTACATATCCATTTAAAACAACTGAGTTTTCTTTGGCATTAAATTTATCACTCCAGATATATCCGTTAAGTTTCAATGCATAACTAAGGGCGTCGGGATCTTCTGTGTATTTATTTACAAGTTCCCCTTCTGCTTCAAAGAAATTAAGTGTTTGTTTTTCAGGATCGGGATTTAATGTCGGATTGTTCTTATCAATGCCATAGAAATATAATCCGTTTCTTTGAAAATTAACACGACCACTTAAGGTAACAACATCGCCAATGCTACGGCCAAAAACACTAAGTTTTTGCTGACTAGACTGTTGTTTATTTAGCTTGCCTGACTGACTAAAATGTTGAAAATATCCACCAGCTTGCATAGCCTCATCACGGCCCAGGTTTATATAGGCCTCGCCAAAAATAGTTTTCGCAGATCCGAAACCACCTTTAATATAGTTGTTTATTAGCTCTTCTTGTTTTTCGGCAACTACTTCCTGGGCTTGTAATTTATTAATGTCGGAATTTAGTTCTAATTTTCTATCTGTAAGGCTATAGTTAAATTTAGCCTTATATGTTTTTATATCATTCAGATCAGGGCTTCTTCTCAGTTTTACTGCCTCTGCTAAAATAGGTTTGTAAGGTCTTACAACTTCAATTTCTTCGGTAACAGCCTTCTCATCCGTCTTCTTTTCTGTAGTCTTTGTATCCTGAGCTTTCAACCCTAGGGATGTAGCTGTGATAAAGAAAAGGGTACTATATATTAATTTAGTTAATCTCATGTCGCTTAATCTTATTTAATTTTTTCTAATTTCTCTTTAGCAGTTGGAACGATATCATCCTTGCCTTCATAATTGTCGATAATACTTAAGAGCGTACTTTTAGCTTGTAACTTATCTTTTAGAGCTACATAATTATCTGCCAATAAAAGGAACGATTTGGCAACCCAATAGTCATAAGAGGCCATATTGTTAATCAGATCAAAACATGTTTTAGTTGAGGTTTTATAATCACCTTTGGCATATTGTACTGCAGCAATATTGTATTTAGCTTCGGCTGCTGCCAGGGTTTTAGTTTTACTTACTACATTATTGAAGGCTTTTACTGCACTTGTTGTATCGGCCTTTAATAAATAGGCCTTACCCGCATATAGATCAGCACTGTTCTTCTCTTCCTCAGAACCTTTTTCAGACTCTTTAATCAACTGAACATACTTGATCATATCATCAGGCATCTTTAATGCGTCGTAGGCTTTCAGGAGGTTATTTATAGCGTAACTATGGTGAACTTTGTAATCGGCAGTAGTTTCTAGTCTTTTTAGGTAAACAATTGCTTCGTTATATTTCTTCTGATCTAAAAACAATTGAGAAATACTTACCAGTGAACGTTCAGTATAATCACTTGTCCAGTCATTAAGAATGTACTCATAATCTGCAACAGCTTCCAGAGGGCGACCAAGCTTAACCAATGACTCAGCTCTAACAAACTTAGCTTCTTTGTCATGTATTGCTTTCGGATACTTATCAAAATAAGCATTTACAGCTTCAAAAGCACCTTTGAAGTCGCCTTTTAAATAAAGGTTATTTGCTCCCTGGAAAACTATATTATCTTGTTCTGCTTCGGAGAAATTACCTAGGGGAGTAGAATTAGCATAGGTGATGAAACCTTGTGAATCACCACGGTCAACATAGATATTTTTAATAGATTCTAATGCCTGTTTTGCTTCTTCGCTACTGGCGTAATCTCTGATTACTTTTTTGAATGACTCTAATGCCTGATCGTCTTTATCCTGATTATATTGAACAAGGCCAATGGTAACCAAGGCTCTTGGAACATAACTGCTATTAGGATATAAACTAACTAAACTAATAAGATCTGTACTAGATTTATCGAAATTGCCAATATTGAAATAAGTATAGGCAGTTTCGAAACCAGCATCATCAGCATAATTAGAATTAGGGAACTGTTTAAGAAGATCCTGCATGGTTCCAATTTTAGCCTCATTTTGATTTTCCAATCCCTGGATCATACCACGTTGAAAAAGTGCATAATCTTCGCCCGTAGATCTGGCATTGATGATCTTGTTATAGTTTACAAGTGCATTGCCGTAACTTTTATTTACAAAATAAGAGTCAGCTAACCTTATGATGGCATCGTTAACTGTTTTTTGATCCTTATCGTTACCCGCTAAGAAGCGTTCAAAGTATGTAGCTGCTTTTCCGTAGCTTTCGTTTTCAAATGCAGCGTAGGCAAGGGCATAATTTGCAAAATTATAAACCCCGGTTTTATCAGCATCAGGCATTCCAAGGAATGTTTCGAAATGTTTAACAGCTTCACCAAATTTTCTTAATTCGTAAGAAGCCTCGGCTTTCCAATACGTACTTAATGCGTGAATTTCTTTATCCTCGGGGAACTTCTCAGAACGTAAGAACATTGATAAAGCGTTAGGGAATGCTCGTTCGTTATAAAACTCCAGTCCTCTAAAGTAAGTCACTTTTTGATAAGCTTCTCTGGCCTCTGGCGATTTGCTTTGAATCGGTTCAAGAATATCTATTGCAGCCTGATAGTTTTTACTGGTCAATAGAATTTCTCCAAGTAAGGTTTTTGCTTCGTTAATTTTGCGAGAAGTTGGAAACTGTTTTAAAAAGTTCTGGGTCGCTTCAAGAGCTTGCTGATTAAAGTCTAGTTCATAACTTAACCTTGCATAATTGATCCATGATTCTTCTTGTATAACTTTATCAAAATCAAGTCTTGATGCCCTGAAGAAGGCACTTCTTGCTTTCTCTTTGTCTTTAAGAATAATGAAAGAGCGACCTAAAGTGTACATCCCGCTTTGAAGGTATACATCATCCGTATCAAGCTTTTCCAAAATTGAAACTGATTCAGGATATCTTTTCAATTGAAATAACGAGTATCCGTATTGATAAATGAAAAGGTTATTTTTAACATTTGATTTATCTTTAGCGTAGAACTCTTTGAAATACTTCTCTGCATTTACAAAATCAGATTTTGCAAAATATGAAGCAGCAATAAGACTTAACATCTCTGCCTCATATTGTTGTTTTGAAGATTTAAGAATGGGCAGGGCGTATTCTAATACATCATCATATCTTTCATCAAGATAATACATTGAAGTAATGTAATAAGGGTAACTAGCTTCGTATGTTGGAGATCCTTTAAGTTTCTCAAAGTTGCTTAATGCAGTTTTATATTCTTTGTTCAGGTAATTGATGTACGCAAAATAATAGGTAGCACTTTCCTGGAAAGGAGATTTTTCTTTTTTAACAGTTTCAAATAAAGGCTCGGCCTTTTCAATGTCGTTCTGTAAAAAATAAGCGTATCCTTGCTTAAACTGATATTCTAAACGTTGCTTAGCAGAAAGAGTAGAAGGATCTGTTTTTTCAAACCACTCTAATGCTTTCTTGTAGTTTTTCTGATCAAAATATGATTTTCCTACATGAAAATAGGCAAGTTTTGTATTGGGATTAAGTGGATAATCTTTTATGAAATTTTGAAATAAACTCTCTGCATCATTATTGCCCAATTCTAATGCGCAAACAGCAGCATAGAATTTAGCATTTTCTTTTAATAAGGAAAGTTCCGAGTTGCTTTCCTGTTGTGTTCCTGGTTTTTGTCTAAGCTGTTCAACCAGTTTAAATTGCTGGGCAGCAGCAACGTATTTTTCATTGTCAAGCAGTTCGAGTCCTGTTTGATAATTTTTATTGAGGTTAACTAGTAGGCTCGACTGGGCATAACTTGCAGTATAGCCGCCTGCTAGTAACAGCGGAATAAAAAAGTATTTTTTTTGCATCTGATTTCAAATATGGTTGGTACTAATATAGATATAGTATTGTGTCTTGATAGCATAAGAAATTAACATGTGTTAATAACACAGGTTTAACGAACAGAAAAAGAAAATGGTATAAAAAAGCTGTTAAAGAAAGTTAATCTCTTTGAGAGGCTAGTAAATAAAGTACTGCCATCCTTACGGCAACCCCATTTTCTACCTGTTCTAAGATGATTGATTGTTTGCTGTCAGCAACATCACTAGTAATCTCTACACCGCGATTAATTGGGCCTGGATGCATTACAATTATTTCTTTATCAAGATTGTCCAAAATCTGTTTATTCAGCCCATACATCATGGCGTATTCTCTTAATGAAGGGAAATATTTAATGTCTTGTCTTTCCAGCTGGATGCGGAGCATATTTGCCACATCACACCAGTTAAGTGCTTTAATCAGATCATGTTCAACCTTTACACCAAGGCTTTGGATGTGCTTGGGAATTAAAGTAGTAGGGCCGCAAACCATCACCTCAGCACCAAGCTTTTGTAAGCAAAGAATATTTGATATGGCAACTCTGGAGTGCAGGATATCGCCAACGATTACTACTTTTTTTCCGGCTACATCGCCCAGTTTTTGGCGAATGGAAAAAGCATCAAGTAGCGCTTGGGTGGGATGCTCATGTGCACCATCTCCTGCGTTTATAATTTGAGCTTTAATATGCTTACTTAAAAATTGTCCGGCTCCGGCATATGGATGTCTCATCACTACCATATCCACTTTCATAGCCAGGATATTGTTTACAGTATCTATTAGCGTTTCTCCTTTACTCACAGAGGAAGAAGACGCTGCAAAATTAACCACATCAGCTGAAAGCCTCTTTTCTGCCAGTTCGAAAGAAAGTTTGGTTCTGGTGGAGTTTTCGAAGAAGATATTTGCAATGGTGATATCTCTCAAAGATGGAACCCTCTTGATAGGTCGGTTAATTACATCCTTAAAGTTATCTGCAGTTTCAAAAATTAATTCAATATCATTCCGGTTAATATCTTTGATACCTAAAAGATGTCGGGTTGATAATTTCTCTACTGCCATACTATTTATTGCTTTCTGATAATAAGATAACTTTGTCTTCTCCTTCGGTTTCTTTCCAGCTTACCTTAACCTTTTGTGAGTTTAGGCTGTCTACCTTCTGGCCTATATAATCTGGCTCGATAGGTAGTTGTCTGGAAAAACGCCTGTCTATTAACACCATTAGTTCAACCTTTTCAGGCCTTCCATATGCAAGTAATGCATCCATTGCAGCCCTAATTGTTCTGCCGGTCCACAATACGTCATCAATAAGGATAACATTCTGGCCTTCAATTATAAAATCTATGGTATTGCTGTTTGCAGAAACTATTCCGTCCTTTCTCCTAAAGTCATCTCTAAAAAAGGTGATGTCCAGATTGCCTTTTTTAATGTTGGTTTTTTTAAGGATTTGTGAAAGCTCTTGTTGCACCCTGTCGGCAAAGTAACTGCCTCTTGGCTGTATACCTATTAAAACAGTATTAGAAAAATCGATGTGATTCTCAATTAATTGATGACAAAGTCGCTTAATTGTGATTTGGAATTTTTGTCCGTCTAGCAGGGTTCTCTTTTGCATTGACTAAATTGTTGTACAAATATAGCCAAAAAGTTGTAACACCAAACCTCTGAGTAAGCTTTTTGAAAATATTCTAGGTTGTAATTTAAATCAAGGTATCAAAAGTTGAAATCTCCATCATACATACCGTGAGGTTAAAAGTGAAATGTATTATAATTCCATACCAAAGTGTATTTTCGCTAATCCTTATTTGGGCCAG
>NZ_JBFTNT010000215.1:0-7222 GCF_056397585.1 Pedobacter sp. 05L430
GCGTAGTTCTGATGATAAACCATTTAAAATGGAGAAAAAATGGGTTGACTTTGAAGATATATCCGATAATATGAAACGAGCAGCTGTATCTGCAGAAGATCAGCTATTTCTTAAACACATTGGATTCGACTTAAAAGCTATTGAAAAAGCTTTTGCCTCAAATAAGAGTGGAAAAAAAATAAAAGGTGGAAGTACAATTTCTCAGCAAACTGCCAAAAACGTATTCTTATGGCCTGGTCGCTCATGGATTCGAAAGGGGTTTGAAGCTTATTTTACACTATTGATTGAAATGCTTTGGAGCAAGGAAAGAATATTGGAGGTGTATTTAAATGTAATTGAAATGGGAGATGGAATCTACGGAGCTGAGGCTGCAGCCCAATCTTACTTTAGTAAGTCCTGCACTAAATTAAGCAGGGCTCAGGCAGCACTAATCGCTGCTTGTTTCCCTAATCCAAGAAGGTGGACTCCTAAAAAAGCTACTCAATATATCAGACACAGACAATTTCTTATATTGAAAAATATGAGAAGATTAGGCCCTTTGGATTTTTAATTTCCAGGTATTTCTCATAAAACCCCTATATTAAGCCTTGACTATGCTGTTCGAGGAAGACGTTAGAAGCTATTGGGATAAAATGCGCCTTGGTGATAAGCAAGCGCTATTTGAATTATACAATAACATGTATTTTCATTTGATCCGATTTGGATTAAAAATAAATGCTGACGATGAACTGGTGAAAGATTGTGTTAATCAGGTGTTTTTGAACTTGTGGGATAAAAGATCTCGTCTGAACGCTGTAGATAATGTGAAGTCATATCTGATGACTTCACTAAAAAGATGTATGCTTGATCAATTGGCATATACAGATAAAATGAATGCGGCAGTTAGCAGGATGGGGGCTGAAGAAGAGCGTGCTGAACTATCGTACGAGGAGATTATGATTGCTGTGCAGCAAGATGATGAGTTGAAGCACAAACTACAACTGGCAATTAAACAATTAACTCCACGACAAATGGAGTTGATTCAGTTGAAATTTTTCGAAGGTTTAACGTATGAACAAATAGCCGAGCGTAGCTCTCAAACCGTGAAAACGGCTTATAATACAATTTACGATGCAATTAAGATGTTGAAGAAGCTCTTAAAGTAATTGTTTTAGAAAATATTACAGAATTTCTTAGGAAAAGGAGTCGTTTCTGCCGTCTGTATGGTAAATGTAAATACTATGGTAGGGATTAAGGATGATTTTTGTATTGAAGAGCTAATTTGCTGTGAATCCTTTCAGCAATATTGTCTTGGAACCAGCCTTGCCGATCAGATTTTATGGGATGAGTGGATTGAAAAGATTCCACATAGAAAAACTGATTTTGAAGAAGCAAAAAAAATAKTCAACATCTTAAATGTTAAACAAGGCAGTCGCTTAAGTCAGATTAAAGATTTAAAAGAGGGAATAAAATATCGTAATGCATTTGTTGAAAAAATTGAACTTGGCACTGAACCTAACCTTAATCATAAACGAGCATATCTAAAGTATACCATAGGGATAGCTGCGGCTATTGTAGCTGTCTTATTTTTATACTTTTATTCAAATCCATATTTAAAAGATAAAAACACTCCCAATATTTTTAAACATTACTCGTCAGGAATGGCTGTACGCAGAACCATCATACTAAGCGACGGTACTGTAATAACGCTGGCAAAAGAAAGCTCAATTCAGTTAGATGATGCATATGATACTGGAAAAAGAGAGTTGTGGCTTACCGGCGAAGCATTTTTTGATGTAAAACACGATACAGCCCATCCATTCATTGTTCATACTTCTTTTAACGATGTAAAAGTTCTGGGAACCACTTTCAATATAAAGGCTTATCCTAATTCAAAAACAACGGAGACATCATTAATACATGGAAGTGTTCGTATAGATTCTAAAAGTAATCCTGGCAATTTTGTGATTTTAAAACCCAATCAAAAAGTAGTAAGCAATAATCAATCGGAAACAAAAGATGAATCTGTTACTAAAGAGTATAAGGTTTCTGTATTGCAAACTGATTCTTTTTCCAAGAAACCCGAAGAAACTAAGTGGATAAGAAGCAGGCTAGATATTGATAACCTGCCATTGTCGGCCATTGCCCAGAAGCTACAGACCTGGTATGGCATAGAAGTTTTGATAGCTGATGAAGAGGTAAAGGATTACCGCTATTCAGGAACATTTGAAAATGAGACTATTGTTAAAACACTGGAAGCTTTACAACTATCTTATCCCTTTAAGTTTGAGATTGAAAATAATAAAATCACTATAAAAAAATAGCTATAATCAGGCTATCAAACAAATAAAAAAGAACCTAAACCAACAAATATGAGAAAACATGTACTTTTAGAACATTCCAGCAGTCATTCTTTAAGCGACAGGATATTATTGAGTATGAAAATTACAGGATTTATTTTGCTCGTTTTATGTATGCAGGTATCTGCTGCCGGGTTTGCACAGCAAAAGATTACAATTAATGCCAGGCAGCTAAGCATTAAAGAATTGCTTAAGGCAATTGAGAAACAAACAGAGTATCGTTTTGTATACAGCAACAACACAATTTCGAGTAGTAATAAGAATTCTCTTAATGTTCAGGATGTATCATTAGATGAAGCAATGAGCCAGATTTTAAAGGATACAAAACTTACCTATGTGTTAAAGGAAAGCAATCTGGTGGTAATTTATCCAACAGTACTGGCCAATAGAAAAGATATTGTTGTAACCGGAAAAGTTGTTGATGATACGGGGTTACCAATACCTGGTGTTTCGATTAAAGTTTCGGGCCTGGCAATAGCTGCTGTAACTGATGCTAATGGTGATTACAGTATACGTGTGCCCGATAATTCTTCTAATCTTGAGTTTTCATTTGTAGGTTACGCAAGGCAGCTTGTTAGCGTAGGGAATAGGAAAGTAATTAATATAACACTGAGAACTGATAGCCAGAATTTGCAGGAAATAACAGTTACAGGTTACACAAGTTATACAAAAGAACAATCTGCAAGTGCATCATCTGTGGTTTCAGGTAAGGATATGAGCCAGGTTCCCCTTTCAACTTTCGATCAGATTTTGCAAGGTAGGGTAGCTGGTTTACAAGTGTCTTCAGGATCTGGCCAGCCGGGTACTAGTGCTCAGGTTATTTTAAGAGGAATAGGAACAATAAACGGGAATACCTCTCCATTGTATGTTTTAGATGGAATACCTGTTGAGGATGCCTATTTTCAAACATTAAATCCGTCCGATTTTGAAAGTGTTACTGTTTTAAAAGATGCTACTTCAAAAGCGCAGTACGGTTCTAAAGGTGCTAATGGTGTAATTGTGATTACAACAAAAAAAGGTAAATCTGGAAAGGTCCAGTTCAATTATAAATCTCAATATGGTATTTCCAAGCTAACTTCGCCTAAGTTTAATATGATGAATACCGCACAAAGGCTACAGTTTGAAGAAGAAATAGGACTGGAAACAGGATCAGAAATTGGGCCGGGCTGGACATTCTCGAAAAAGAATCCAGAATATGCCAATATGAGCTCGACAGAACAAAACAGGGCGGATCTTATTTTAGATAGCATTGGAAAAATAAACACGGATTGGAAAGATATCTTCTTTAGAACCGGGAAGTTTACCGAACAACAGGTGGATGCAAGCGGGGGTAATGAAAATGTTAGGTTTTATAGCTCTTTAAATTATTATAAACAGGATGGGATTGCAGTTAGGTCTGGTATGGAACGTTATTCTTTAAGGAATAATGTAGATTTTAATGCAGGCGGATTCTCAGCTTCTAYAAACACAAGTTTAGGTTATTCAGAATCGAGCTTTATTGAACGTGAAGGATCCAGTAGCGGAAGCAATCCATTGTCGGCAGTATATTATGCACTTCCATATGAATATCCTTATGCTTCTGATGGAACATTAGTGCATTATGGTAATTCAGATGATTATGAAATTTATGACCAACGTGAGGGAAGTAATGCTTTAGAAAGATTGTTAAATACCACTAATAAAACCAATCAGTACAAAACGATTTTAAGCGGATCATTAAACTATAAAATCACCGACGATTTGACTATTAAAACGCGATTGGGTGTAGATTTTAGGGAATCTACCGATGAGCGGTTTATTAGGCCTGATTCATACTCCGGATCAAACGAAAATGGAGAAAAAGGAAGTTTTGGCGAGAATTTACGACGTAACTTTTCAATGATCTCTACCTCAGGAATAACATATTCAAAGGTTATTGATAAACATAATTTTGAAGTAACCGGACTTTATGAGATTACAAAGCAGCATTTCAGAAGCTTTGGATATACTGCTTACGGTATAGATCCACGATTACCTGAAACTCCTGCCGGTGCAACTCCGGGTTCTGATGAAAACTCGTTTATTCCTGAATTTAATGGTGGAAGAACAAGAAATGCACTGATCTCATATATAGCGCTTGGCCGTTATACCTTTGACGATCGATATACACTTAACGCGAGTTATAGATATGATGGATCTTCAACATTACCTTTAAAGAACAGATGGCATGGCTTTTATTCAGTAGGTTTTGCCTGGAATGTTAAAAAGGAAAACTTTCTCGCTAACAATGAGTTCATTAATGATTTAAGATTCCGGGCCAGTTACGGTACAACAGCTAGTCCGTTTCCGGGTAATTTTACTTACCTGCCTACTTTTGCTACCACTTCTTACGGAGGTAACAGCGGAATTTATCCTAATGCTTACGGTAGTGCAAACTATGATTGGGAATATGCTAAGGATTTGAATATTGGCTTTGATTTGGATGTATGGAATAACCGTATACATTTGGTAACCGATATTTATAACAAGGAAACAGCAAACCTGTTTTTAGATCTTCCGGTTTCACTTACTTCGGGGGTTGGTGCATTGCCTTTAAATGCTGGTTCAATGCGTAACAGAGGTATAGAAACTGAGCTTAGAGTAGATGTGATTAGAAATGAATCTTTAAAATGGAATGTGGGACTTAACTTTGCTTACAACAAAAATAAAATCACTTCACTGGCTGGTTCTGAGGGATTCGAGAAAAATACAACCGAGATTGTAAGAGAAGGATTACCTTATGGATCTCACTATGCACCTAAATGGGCAGGGGTAGATCCAAAAACGGGTGATCCATTATATTATAATCCAGATGGAACCAAAACCTCAGATTATAATGCTACAACAATGAGTGTGGCGGAGTTTGGTAGTCTTTACCCACCTTTTACAGGAGGCTTTAATACCTCTTTAACCTATAAGGGAGTGAATTTAACAGCCCTGTTTAGTTTTGCAAACCATGTGTACAGATACAATAATGAGGATTATTACAATGAAAATCCAAGTTTTGGAACAAGTGGACAATCAGTAAGGATGCTTTATAACAGGTGGAAAAAAGAGGGAGATCAGGCTCTTTTACCAAGATATGGTGCGAAAAGAAGTTATTCATCTAAGGATATTCAGGATGCCTCTTATATCAGACTGAGAAATGTGAATTTGAATTATTCACTGCCAAAAAAATTATTAGCGGGTACTAAATTCATCAGCGGTGTAACCGTATTTGCTCAGGCCAGTAATCTTGTTACATGGACAAAGTGGAAGGGTTTTGATCCCGAGGATAATAATGGGGAAGCCATGTTTGATTATCCAAGTTCAAGGACATATACCTTTGGTTTAAATGTTAATTTCTAATTGTACAATCATGTTAAAATATTATAGTAATAAACTTTCTCTTTGTGTCATTTTCCTGATTGCCTTTTTAGCAGCGTCCTGCACTAAGGAGCTGGATTTAAAACCATCCGATACAATTGATGACTCAAAAGCATTTCAAACAGTTTCAGATCTTAACGGAGGTTTAATTGGAGCTTATGCTTCATTAGGCGCCTCAACAATAACCAATGTATCTCTTACTTCTGATGAATGTACCTTGCCAAGTGAAAATAGCACTGGCCGTGGTGTATCTACCTATCGGTGGCAGTATGATGGAAGTAACGGTACAATTACGGCAGGTTGGGAAAACAACTACATTTCTATTGACAGGGTAAATCGTGTGCTTGCCTATGTGGATAAGGTAAAGTCAAAATCATCAGAAGAGGGACTTAAAAATCAATATAAAGGAGAGTTATTGGCGCTTAGGGCATATTGCCACTTTGAGTTACTTAGAAACTTTGCTTCTAAATACGAAGCTTCTGCAATGGGAGTGCCGTATATGGAGGTATCAGAGGTTTCCAATCCCGGCAGATTAACTTTTGCAGAATCTATAAACAAAATTAAATCTGATCTTTTAGCGGCAAAAGGGCTAATCCCTTCAGATTTTGATGACAATACCAGAATCACCCTAAATGCAGTTTCTGCAATGCAGGCCAGGGTAGCGCTATATGAAAAAAATTGGGATGATGCTATTAAATACAGCACAGAGGCGATTAATGCAACACCTTTAGCAGGTATCAATGACTTTTCTGATATCTGGAAAGATAAAACAGATGACGAAGTGATATGGAAACTGAAAAGAGTAGCTGGAGATAGTCGCCTTGGTGATTTCTATTATGATATTAAAAATATCGTTGTATATGCTCCCGCTTTTGAATTGATAAATACCTATGACAAGGTTAATGATGTAAGGTACCCTGTCTACGTGAAATTTGATGATACGCGTGGTGCAGGTAAATCTAAATATAGTGTAAACAAATATCTTGAGGGAAGTTCGGGCTTGCCAAATCTTACTGATGTAAAACTTTACAGAACTGGGGAAATGTACCTGATTAGAGCTGAAGCTTATGCCGAAAAAAATAACATTCAGTTGTCGGCACAAGATTTGAATGCACTAAGGGAGGCCAGAATTAAGAATTATGCAGATGTTTCCTTTACAGATAAATCAACTTTGTTAACGGCCGTTGTTTTAGAAAGATACAAAGAACTTGCTTTTGAAGGTCATAGATTTTTTGACCTAAGAAGAAACAATTTACCAATAACTCGCGAGCCTGCGGATGCAATTAATGCTTTGGGTGCAATCAATTTAACCACTGCAAATAAAGAATATGCTTATCCTATTCCTAACGCAGAAATTAAAGCCAATTCTAACGTTAAACAGAACCCATTATATTAAACGGAATACTATGAACTATAAGCTTAATTATTACTTTTCTATTTTACTGCTGCTTGCATCTTTGAATTTACAGGCACAAAAGAAATATGTATTAGTTGTGCAT
>NZ_JBFTNT010000216.1:0-7201 GCF_056397585.1 Pedobacter sp. 05L430
CACAAACACAACTGCCGAAGATGGACTTGTTGATGAAGTAAGCAAGTTAAAACCTGTAATAGAGGTAACAAATCTTGATGCATCTAAAGCACCCAATTCAGCCTCAGCCTGTTTCATTACTTTAGAAGTACCATCTAACGAAGTACCAGAAGGCGTATTTACGGCAATAGCCACAAACCCCTGATCCTCTGTTGGAATGAACCCGGTAGGTGTTCTTTGTACCATCCATACGGTAGCCAAAATAATAATGGCCAAACCAATAATACTAACTGCTTTATTTTTGATCAGGAATTTCAAACCGCCTACATACCTGTCTGTCATAGCATTAAAGCTTCTGTTAAACCCAGCAAAGAATTTTTCTTTAAATCCTTTTTTGGGCTCATCAGGATGATCTGCATGATTATCTTTCAAGAACAATGCAGCCAATGCCGGACTCAATGTTAAGGCGTTGATAGCTGATATAATAATCGCGGTAGCCATTGTAAAGGCAAATTGTCTGTAAAATACCCCTGTTGAACCTTCAAGGAAACCTACAGGTAAAAATACAGCCGACATCACCAATGTAATTGATATAATGGCACCACTAATTTCGTGCATCGCTTCGGCTGTGGCCTGTTTAGCACCGATGCGCTTATGCTCCATCTTGGCATGGACAGCCTCGACGACCACAATGGCATCATCCACCACAATACCAATAGCCAGTACAAGAGCGAACAGCGTTAATAAGTTAATGGAGAACCCAAACAGCTGCATAAAGAAGAAGGTACCCAAAATAGCTACTGGAACCGCAATAGCAGGAATCAACGTTGATCTAAAGTCCTGAAGGAAGATAAACACAACGATAAACACCAAAATGAACGCTTCAATAAGTGTATGCTGTACCTGTTCAATTGATTGATCCAGTGCAACTTTTGTACTGTAAAAAATATTGTGTTTAACACCTTTTGGAAAATCTTTAGCAGCTTTTTCCATTAATTTGTTTATCTGAATCTGGATCTCATTAGCATTTGAACCTGCTAATTGGATAATACCCAGAACAACTCCTTTTTTACCGTTTAAGCGGGTTAAACTGTTGTATGAATATGCACCAAACTCTACTCTTCCTACATCTTTTAAGCGAAGTGTAGAACCATCTTCATTTGCGCGGATAGCAATGTTTTCATATTCCTCAGGTTTTGTCAGCTTGCCTTTATATTTAATAACGTACTCAAAAACCTCATTACTTCTTTCACCAAAACGACCTGGTGCTGCTTCCAAACTTTTATCTTGTATTGCAGCCATTACCTCATTAGGAGTAATATGGTAAGTAGCCATTTGAGTAGGATTAAGCCAGATACGCATAGAGTAATCTTTTACTCCGCCAAATATGCTTGCCGAACCAACACCCGGAATCCTTTTGATCTCAGGAATAATATTGATTTGTGCATAGTTGGCTACGAATGTCTGATCGTATTTAGATTCATCTTCGGTATACATACCAATAGCCATGATAAAGCTATTTTGTTGTTTGGCAGTAATGATACCTTGCTGTACAACCTCAGTTGGCAGCTGACTTGTTGCCTGTGCCACACGATTTTGTACGTTTACAGCARCCTGATCCGGATCCGTTCCAAGCTTAAAGTAAACAGTGATAGCCAATGTACCATCATTACTAGCTGTTGAGCTCATGTAGCTCATATTTTCAACACCGTTGATAGACTCTTCTAGCGATGGTGCAACCGAACGTAATACGGTTTCTGCATTGGCGCCGGGGTAGTTAGCAGTTACCAGTACTGATGGTGGCGCAATGTCTGGAAACTGCTGTAACGGCAATTTGGTAAGGCTTAGCACACCCAGTATCACCAATAATATGGAGATTACTGTAGCTAATACGGGCCTTTGTATAAAAATTTTGAACATGACAGTTAATGTTTAATTGGGTAATTAGTTTTTAGCAACTTTATCGGTTGCTTTTTGTGGTGCAATCACTGCACCTTCTTGTAAGCGGTCAAGTCCGCTTAACACAATCTGATCGCCGGCTTTAACACCGTCTTTTACCAGATAATTAGTACCTGTTTTACCGATTACGCTGATGGCTTGTTTTTTAACCTTATTGCTATCAGCAAGTGCAAATACAAAGATTTTATCCTGCACCTCTATAGTTGCCGATTGAGGAACTACAAGGGTATTAGTATGTTGCAGGCTCAGGCGAATTCTGCCTGTATTTCCCGACCTCAATAAGCCCTGAGGGTTAGCAAACTTTGCTCTAACAGTAATTGCTCCGGTGTTTTTATCAAACTGACCGTCAATCACGTCAACTCGTCCTTTTGTGCCGTATTCGCTATCATCAGCTAAAATTAATGCTACTGCAGGAAGTTGCTTAAGCTTATCATTTAAGGTTTGACCAGGGTATTGATCTTTGAAGTTTACAAAGTCTTTTTCGCCAAGGGCGAAATAAACATGAACATCATGCACATCCGACAATTGAGTTAAGGCATCTACATCTGTAGGACCAACAAGACTTCCTTGTTTTTTAACTAATCTGCCAATATAACCGCTAACAGGTGCCTTAATTAAGGTATATCCCAAGTTTATAGAAGCGGTAGAAACATTTGCTTTTGCTTGCTCAATGTTCGCTTTAGCAACAAGTGCAGTAGCTTTAGCAGATTTCAATTGAAAATCAGAGATTACTTTGTTTTGTACTAACGGCGTTAAACGCTCAACTTCTAACTGGGCATTTATTAAACTTGCTTCAGCTGAATGCTGAGCTGCAAGGGCATTGTTTAGCGAGGCTCTGTACGGCTGTTCATTTATTTTAAAGATAGGCTGACCAGCTTTTACAAAAGCACCTTCGTCAACATATACTTTTTCTAAGGTGCCACTAACTTGTGGTCTAACTTCAACATTAACAGATCCTTCGATAGATGCAGGGTACTCTTGGTAAGTTGTTTCTGTGCCAGAAACAACACTGGCAACAGGTAAAGCAGGCGGTGCAGGTGCTACTGCCTGCGGGGCTTTATTGGAACAGGCCAATAAAAACATAGCGGAAAATATAAGTATTGATTTCATAACGTAAGATTGTTTAACAGTGTTAAATAATTGTGAATTAGGGAGGTAGTATTTCATAACATGATAGATTAAAAGGTTTGGCGTATAACGGTTGTAAGCCGTTTAACGGCGTTAAGTAATTGTTAAAAAATGAGGCTATTTAGCCTTTGAGTTTATTCGTATTGGGTATTATTCGTTTATATATTTTATGATTCCTCTGATGGCATCCTTTAGAATACGCTGATTCATCTCTGCATCACGGCCCTTGTTTACAAGGTTAATAGAAATTAAACCGTGAATAATAGACCAGAAAGTATAGAACTTTCTGCAAACAAAATCCTCAGACGGATTCTTTAATGTGATCACTTTTTCTATTACATCATAGATCAGATCATCAGAAAGCTCTGCCTCCGGCATCTTTTTCTTCAGCTCACAACAGTTCATATCTACACCATACATCAGTTGGTAAAGCTCTTTATACTTGAATGCAAAATTCCAGTACGCAACCCACATTGCCTCTAACTGACTCTCAGGCGTATCGTGTTTATCTCTTGCTGTTCTAACCTCCCCTGCCAGGATAATGTATCCTTTACGGGTCAGTTCAAGTAATATTCCTTCTTTATTAGCAAAGTATTCATAAATAATTGGGGCAGTGTACTCAATCTTATCTGCAATCTTTCTCATACTTAAAGCCTGCCATCCCTCATCCTTCACTATGTCTAAGGCAGCATCAAGGATATTGAGTCGTGTCTCCTCTTTTAGTCTTGCTATGCGCTCTTTACTTCCCATCGTATTATTTATATTGGTGTGTAAATAATTTAACACCGTTAAGCAAATGTATAAACAGTTATTATTATAAGTGTAATCCATTTGTCAAATACGAATTAAGGGCTTAAAAAAAATAAAAAAAAGTATCTTTACCTTATTGAACTATAATAATTGCAAATTCGCCCTTGCACCAAATAGAGATCAGCATGAACAATAGCGTTACCTTAAAAGACATTGCAAAAGCGCTCAATTTATCTATTTCTACAATATCTAAGTCTTTAAACGACAGTTATGAGATTAGTATAGATACCAAACAAAAGGTATTGGAATATGCTCAAAAGCATCACTATTCGCCAAATCGTTTAGCCAAAGGACTTAAGGAAGGAAAAAGCAGATCTATTGGCGTAGTAGTATGTTCATTAGATAACAATGTAATTGCACAGATGTTGGATGGTATCGATACTGTTAGCTCAGATAATTCTTACCAGATCATTATCATGCAGAGCAAAGAATCTGAAAAGCAAGAAGCTGCATGTATTGAATTACTCTACTCCGGAGGAGTCGATGGTATATTGATCTCCCCTGCTTGCGAAACCGTTGATTTCAGTTACTTACGCTCTTTACAGGAGGCTGGCTTACCTATTGTTCTTTTTGATAGGCTTAGCGATCAGATAAATACGCATAAAGTTGGGGCCGATAATTTTCAAGGCGCCTACGATGCCACAATGCACCTCATAAAGAGCGGCTATAAAAATATAGCCCACCTAAATACCAATACCACCCTAAGTATAGCTACCGAACGCCTAAATGGCTATAAACAAGCATTAAAAGACAGCAACATTGCCTACCGACCAGAATTGCTAAGGTCTTGCGATTATTCCGATACTCAGAAGCTAAATTCAGATCTTGAAGAAGCAATTCTATATTTCATGAATCTATCTGATAAGCCTGATGCCATTTTTACCGCTACCGATCAGATCAGCACCAGATGCCTTGCCCGGCTCAACAAACTTGGTTATCACATTCCTGATGATATCGCTTTAATTGGATTTACCAACACAGATCTCGCCGAAGCATTAAGCCCGGCTTTAAGCACAGTACATCAACCTGCTTTTGAAATGGGACAATTAGCTGCAAAAAAACTAATTTCCTTAATAGAAAGAAAAGATCAGGATCCTGAGTACGAAACCGTAATGCTCGAAACCTATATTAAAGCAAGAGCATCTACTCAAAGCAAACATTAAAATTCACGAAATCGTTTGCGTTTTTATATATTAACCACCCTGATATTTTTAACTGGTTAACCTGTATAATTGTATATTGAATAACTAAAACTATGCAGAATAAAGAAAACATATTGGTATTTGGCGAACTGCTTTTAAGGTTCAGTTCCACAGAAGATCAATTTATTTCTAAAAATCATACCGTTGCTTTATTTCCAGGAGGCTCCGAAGCAAATGTTTCGGCCTCCTTAGGTCAATGGAAATTACCGGTCTCTTATTTAACTTGTGCTCCCGACAATGCACTAACAACAAATGCTTTGCAATACCTTTCGGAATTAGGAGTCAATACTTCTAAAACCATCCTGGAAGGTAACAGACTTGGCCTATACTTTTTACTATCAGCTAATGGATTAACCAGCGGCCAGGTAGTGTACGACAGAAAGTTTTCTTCATTCAGCTCAATTAAACCCGGGGTGATAGATTGGGAAAAGGTATTAGATGGATACACCTGGTTTCACTGGACCGCCCTTACCCCTGCTTTAAACGAAAATACGGCAGCTGTTTGTAAAGAAGTCCTGGCTGCAGCAAGAAAAAAAGGCATAACCATCTCGGTCGATTTGAATTATAGAAATAGACTTTGGGATTATGGCAAACAACCCATAGAGGTAATGCCAGAACTAATTCAGTATTGCGATGTAATAATGGGTAACATCTGGGCAGCCAATAAAATGCTGGGAACAAGTGTTAGCGACCATCTAAACCGCCAAACCACAGCTCAGGAATACTTTACCCACTCAGAAGCATCAGCTAAAGAAATTTTTAAACTATTCCCTCAGTGCAAACACATCGCCAATACCTTCCGTTTTATGGATAATCCAAAACATAACCTGTTTTACGGAACCTATCATACACCAGAAAGCAATTACATTTCCCCAATCCGCGAAACTAATGAAGTTGTAGATAGAATTGGAAGTGGAGATGCTTTTATGGCCGGGCTCATATACGGTCTAACCAACAATGAAGATGGACAGGAAATCATCAACAAGGCAACAAACGCTGGTTATCAAAAGCTCTTTGTTAAAGGAGATTTTGGTGATGGAACTCTTTAAAAAACATTAAAAATGAATGCAATAACCAATACATTAGAAATTATAGGCAAATACCCTGTTATCCCGGTTTATTATCATGAAGATAAAGACACCTGTATAAATGTTCTTAAAGCCAGCTACGCCGGAGGCATCAGGGTTTTTGAGTTTACCAACAGGGGCGAATATGCTCCTGAAAATTTCAAAGCCATGCTGGAATATAGAAATGCTCATTTTCCGGATCTTAAATTAGGTATAGGTACCATAAAAACTGTAGCACAGGCCGATCAGTACATTAGTATTGGTGCCGATTTTATAGTTAGTCCAATTGTGAAAGAGGATATAGCTAAACTAGCATTTTCAAATGGGCTGCTTTGGGTGCCCGGCTGTATGACACCTACAGAAATCAACTTTGCMGAAGAGCTTGGCGCTTCATTAGTTAAGCTTTTTCCTGGCGACACGCTTGGCCCAGGCTTTTTAAAGGCTATAAAACCATTGTTTCCTGGCTTAAAATTTATGCCAACCGGCGGTGTTGATGTAAATAAAGAAAATATTGATAGCTGGTTAAATGCGGGGGTTACTGCTTTAGGATTTGGTTCCAAGCTATTTCAAGCCCCTCAGGATGCAACAGATTTTAACTGGTTAACCGAACGGTGCGTTGCATTACTTAAACTTGTAAACAAAGGATAGCAACATCCTTGTTTACAAGTTTAAAGATATTCTTAGTTGATTTATTTCTTTTGTTCATCCTTGTCATACAAGTCAATTAGTTTACTTTGTAACCTAATTACTGCATTTTCAAGCTCGCTCACCTTTTCTTTTAACTGCTTTATCAACTGCGTTTGCTCATTAACCCCTTCCTCTCCAACATCCAGTAACTCCCTTAAAGTTAAATTGTGTACTTCAGCTATCTGATTAATTCTGCTGAAGTTCGGATCTGTGATACTTGTTTCAAGCTTTGAATACGCCGGAATAGATATCTCTAACAAGTCGGCCATCGCTTTTTGGTTGACTCCCTTTTTCTGACGTAAAATTCTAAATTTCTCCCCTAATGTTTTCATAATCAATAATTTTAAAAACGCCCCCTAGTTTTAATTG
>NZ_JBFTNT010000217.1:0-7181 GCF_056397585.1 Pedobacter sp. 05L430
GTTGTATCCGGTTGAAATAAAGAACCATACTGGGCAAAAGGTGGGCTTCGGAATAAGGAAGTATACCATAGAAAACATGGAGGTAATTGCATCTGAATCGCCTTTGAATTTTATTGTTTTAAGGTATGCTGATGTGTTATTGTCTAAAGCTGAAGCTTTGATTGAGGGTCAGAATAAGAATATTCCTGAAGCTATTGCGCTGATTAACAAGATCAGAAACGGAAGAACGGATGTTAAGTTGCCTGCTTTGTCGACAGGATTAGGTTTAGAGGAAGCGAGAGAGAAATTACATAAAGAACGCCGGATTGAGCTTGCATTGGAAGGTTTGTATTGGGATGATGTTAGGAGGTGGGAAATTGGTCCTAAGATTTATCCACAGCAGGTAAAAGGAGCAAATGGGGAGTTGATAGATACGAAATTTGCGAATGGGTATGATCTGATTAGAAATCAGCTGCTGCCGATTCCGGACGGGGAAATTTCTTTAAACCCTAAGTTGATTCAGAACAAGGGGTATTAAAGTGCGGTAGTAAAGTAGGGCGGTTGTATTGAGGCATTCGTCATCCTGAATTTATTTCAGGATCCCGGAATTGTAATTCAAAACCTGCTTAAACGAGATCCTGAAGTAAATTCAGGATGACGAGCGGTTTATTAAACAGAAAGCCGGGACTTTGATTTTCCGGCTTTCTTAATACAAGCCTCCAAAAAATGATCAATACCTGTTGTAGCATAACCMAAAAGCCTTGAGTTTTCGCCAAGTTCAGATGATACAATTGTTGTTCTCTCTCTGATTTGCGTCATGCAATATGTATTAATTGCCTGTTGCATCGGCAGGGTGATGTATTGTTTGGCCTCGGCAATTTTCCCGCTTAAAATAATCAGTTCCGGATTAAACAACTGAATAAGTACAGCAATTCCCTTTCCCATATAAGTGCCAATATTAGATAGTAGCTGGATGGCATATTGATCGCCTTTATTTGCTGCTTCTATAATTACATCAGGTTCAATCCTTTGTAATTCTTCGTTAGAGAGTTTATTGAGCATAGAGTTTTTGCCCGATAAAATACCTTCTTTTGCCATTTCTGATAAAGCATTGCCCGAAGCGATGGTTTCCAGACAACCGTGTTTGCCGCAATAGCACAATGCGCCATTCTCTACAAAAGGGATATGGCCTAACTCTCCTGAAAAACCACAGGCACCTTTTCTTAATTTCCCATCCATTATAATTCCTAATCCAACACCCCAATCCATTAACAGAATCAAAGCATTTTGTTTACCTTTTGCCATTCCATGTGCAAATTCTGCCATTGATGATCCATTTACATCGTTCTGTATAATAACGGGTAGTTTCAGCGTGGTTTCAAATGCGGCCGTTAAAGAGGTGTTTTCCTGATCGCTAAGAAAATAACTATAGCTTTTGCCTTTTTCGGAATCAATTAAGCCGGGCATGCCAACACTACAACCAATTAGTTGGTCGTTGGTAATGTTTTGAGCTTTTAGAATACCCTCTACATGTGTACTTAAAATACTAAAGAAATCGGATCTGCTGCTTTTTGAGATGGGCAAAGCGATGGTTTTGGCATCAACTATATAGTTATAATTGTTATCCATAACTGCTATTTTGGTATGAAATAATTCAATATCAATGCAGAGGATCAGGATTTTTCTATCCCTTAAGCCGTATAAATCGGGCTTTCTGCCACCCATAGATATTCCGTAGCCTTTCTTTTCTACCCATTCTTCGTCAGTTAAATTAGTAATGAGTTTTAAAATACTTGGAGTACTCATGTTCATGGTATCACATAATGCAGAAACTGAACTTGGCCCTAAATTAAAAAGATGTTTCACAAGCTGATATTTATAGATCAGCTGCTTATCGCGTGTTGGTTTTGTTATGTTATTTAATAGACGAAGATCCATAGCTTTAATTACTCTATTTCGTTAAATATAGATAACTTATGTTAAAAAATCACAAAAGTATTTTTAATACGTAAATAAATTAATAATGTTTTGTGTTTTTGACAATTTCTCGCTAATATTAACAATGCAAGTATTCGATTTAGCAGTGCCTTTGGAGGTATTAAAAATTGAATACCCATACAACCATATATATTAACCTTGAAGAACCATAAAAAAAATGAATCCAACAGTCAATATTTAACCGGTATTTGACTCTGTACCAAATATGAGCCCGACGAACTTACTGCGAGTTAATTCTAACTGTGCGGTGATATGTTATTTTAGTGAAGCTCTGATATATGAAAACAATACAATTGAATATATAATTCACACATAAATGAAAATATGAAGCCTAAACAACCTAAAGAACCAGAAAACCAAAATTCGAGAAGAGATTTTATTAAGAAATCGGCTGTAGGACTTGCCGCATTTACTATTGTGCCAAGATATGTACTTGGAGGAACAGGATTTATTGCACCAAGTGATAAGCTTACCAAGGCTGTAATAGGCGTTGGCTCAATGGGACGTGGTCATTTTACATATGATGGAACTCAGGTAGTTGCTGTTTGTGATGTTGATAAAAGGCACCTTGATTTGGCAACATCTATGCTGGATRAAGGCGTTAAAACATTTAGCGATTATCGCGAACTGATTAAACTTCCTGAAGTTGATATTGTACACATTGCTACTCCGCCTCACTGGCATGGAATTATGGCAGTTGATGCTGCAAATGCAGGTAAAGATGTTTGGTGTGAAAAACCAATGACCCATACTATTGGAGAAGGTAAACGTGTAATGGAAGCTGTTCAAAAACATGGCAGAATGTTCCGTTTAAATACCTGGTTCCGCTTTAAAGATACTTTTTATGGAATGGGTACAACTGTAAAACCAATTAAGAAGTTGGTTGACAGCGGATTGTTGGGCTGGCCTTTAAAGGTTACTGTAGGTAAACATACAGGTTATGATTGGAAGTTTTACTGGGTAGGTAAGGATCACCTTGAGCCTCAGCCGGTACCTCCTGAATTGGATTACGACAGATGGCTTGGCCCTGCGCCTTATAAACCATATAATGCACACAGGGTTCATCAAACCTTCCGTGGTTACTGGGATTATGATGGTGGTGGCTTAAGTGATATGGGACAACATTATATTGACCCTATCCAGTACTTTTTAGGTAAAGATGATACCAGTCCGGTTTCTGTTGAAATTGATGCTCCGCAACAACATACTGATGCTGTTGGAATATGGAGGAGGATAACTTATACTTACGCTGATGGTTGTCAAATCATTTTAGATGGCGAAGGAAAGGATACTAACGTGCCTTACATTGAAGGACCTAAAGGTAAATTATACCCGGGCTTTAAATCGGATATTCCGGATTTAGAGCGTAAACTGGCCGCTTTCCCTGATCCGACACCACAAATGACCGACTTTGTTGAATCTGTTAAAACCAGACAGAAATTCGCTTTAAATGAAGAAAATGGACATCGTTCATGCAATATCGTTAACATCGGTTTAATTGCCTTGAGGTTGGGCCGTTCGTTAAAATTTGATCCGGTAAAACAAGAGTTTATTGATGATGAAGGCGCTAACAGATTAATTAACCCAGTAATGCGTGTACCTTTTACTATTTAATTAAGCAGTTCATTTAAACAATTCAGATTAACATTTTACACATATCATAATGATAAAAAAGATATTCTTTATCCTGTTGGCGGTTGTAATGCTGCAAGATGTGGCAAACGGACAGGCAAAAAAAGACGAACGAACCGTAACTACCCGCATTGCTGATTTACTTGCCCAGATGCCTGCGGCTGATGCTGAGCTATTTAAAAATAATGTAAACGACATAGCCAATCTTGGAGAAGAGGGTTATGTAACTTTAATAAGTGGCCTTAGCGCCCCAGGTAAAGGCAATAATTCATTAATTGAGTATACTGTTGGCGGATTTTCTGCTTACATCACTCAGAATGGAAAAGAAGACTGGAGAAAAATGGCGGTTGCTGCTTATTGCAAAGCCTTAGATAAATTAACTGATAAACAAAATAAATCGTTTATCATCAGTCAGTTTGATTTGGTTGGTAAAGATGACGCGGTTTCTTGTATACAAGGGTATTTAACTGACGACCAACTGGCAGATCCTGCGGCACGAGCTTTGGTTAAAATCAATACTCCGGCTTCGAAAGCAGCTTTATTGGCTGGCCTGGCAAAAGCGAACGGTGCTGCCAAACTTTCGATTATAGAATCGTTAGGCGACAGCCGCTTTAAAGAAGCCGCTCAGCCTATCAATGCTTTGGCATCCGATGGCGATGCAAATGTTGCTAAAGTAGCATTGTATGCACTTGCTTATATTGCAGATCCTTCGTCTGAAGCTGTATTTGCCGCTGCTGCTGATAAAAGTGGATTTAAATATGAAAACACTAATACTGCCGCAGTTTACCTGATCTACGCAGAACAATTGCTTAAAAATGGCAATAAAGAACTTGCTGAAAAAATTGCTAAAGATATAGCTGGCAAAGTAAACACTGATGAATTGGTAGGTGTGCGTACCGGTGCTTTAAAAGTATTGGTTGAAGCAAATAAAGACAATAACCAGGAGCTCCTTTTAGATGCTGCAGGCGATAAAAATGCTGAATATCGTGCTGCTGCTTTGAAATTTGCTGTACCATATGTAACCTCAGCTTCGACACCTCTTTGGGTTAAGAAATTAGGTAAAGTTGATGATGATGGAAAAGCCGGTATTTTAAGTATGCTTGGCCAAAGTGGTGCTAAAGAAGCTTTACCAGCGGTAATTAAGTTGCTTAAAAGTAAGAATGAGACTGTAAAGCTAGCTGCAATAAATGCTGCTGTTAATATTGGTCAGGACCAGGTGCTTGATGATTTGCTTAAGTTGGCAAGCAAAGGTGATACTGCTAATGTGACTGCGGTTTCTAACGCCATTCACAGAATGAAAGGAACAGGAATTACCGAAAAGATTGCTGCTGCTATTCCATCTGCGAAACCAAATGTACAGGTTGCATTAATCAATTTGCTTGCTTCGCGTGCTGCAAACGGTCAGTTAAATACAGTTTATGATCAGTTAAAAAGTAAAAATCCTGAAGTACAACAAGCTGCATACGCTGCTTTAAGTCACGTTGTTGTGAAAGAGAATTTACCTCAATTGTTTACTTTATTGAATGAAAGCTCTGGAGCTCAGGAAACTGCTGTACAGGAAGCTATTATTGCTGCAGTAAGTGGTGGTGGTGACAATTCACAACAGGTTGATGCAGTACTACAACAAATGGCTTCGGCACCTGAAAACAAGAGATTACTTTTCTACAAAGTTCTGGCAAGTTTAGGTGGCGAGAAATCGTTAAAGGCGGTTACTGATGCTTTTGCATCAGGTAACGAGCAAACTCAAAAAGCTGCGTTAGACGCATTGTCTGCATGGGTTGATGCCAGTGCAGCTCCTGAATTAATTAAGATTGCACGTGAGACTAAAAATACTGCTTTCCTGAATACTGCTATCAACGGATACCTGCGTTCGGTTAGAGAAGGTGTTTATCCTGCGGAGCAGAAGTTGTTATTACTTCGCAACGCGATGGCTGTGGCTCAAACCAATGAGCAAAAACAACAAATTTTAAAAGATGTTGAGCAAGCTAAATGTTTCAATGCAATTGTTTTTGCCGGTAAATATTTAGATGATGCTGCTTTACAGCAAGCTGCTGCAAATGCAGTAATGAACATTACACTTGCCGGAACATATAATGGTGACCTGGTTAAAGGTTTGTTAAACAAAACCATCGAGGTAATAACCGGTGGTGATAGTGGCTATCAGAAAGAAGGAATGCGTAAATACATTTCGGAAATGAAAGCAGGTGAGGGTTTTGTGTCTATGTACAACGGAACTGACCTTACCGGTTGGAAAGGTTTAGTGGCAGATCCGATTAAGCGTTCTAAAATGGATACTAAAACGCTTGCTGCTGAGCAGGAAAAAGCTGATGCCGAGGCACGCGATAGCTGGAAACCTGTTAATGGTGAGCTTCAGTTCATGAGTCATGGAAATAACCTTGCTACTGTTAAAAAGTATGGTGATTTTGAAATGCTTGTTGACTGGAAAATTATTGATGATAAAAAAGGAGAGGGTGATGCCGGTATTTATTTGCGTGGTACTCCACAAGTTCAAATCTGGGATAATGCCCGTACAAATGTAGGTGCTCAGGTTGGTTCTGGTGGCTTATACAACAATCAGGCTAATGAAAGCAAGCCACTTAAAGTTGCTGACAATAAACTTGACGAATGGAATACCTTCCGTATTTTGATGAAAGGTGATCGTGTTACCGTTTACTTAAACGGTGTATTGGTAACTGATAACGTAATCCTTGAAAACTACTGGGACAGAAGCCTTCCGATTTTTGCTGAAGAGCAAATCGAATTACAAGCACATGGTTCGCCAGTTGCTTATCGCGATCTTTACATCAGAGAAATCCCTCGTGCAAAACCATTTGAGTTAAGTGCACAAGAGAAAAAAGAAGGTTATAAAGTGCTGTTTGATGGTACAAACATGCACAGTTGGACAGGTAACACAGTTGATTATACTATTGAGGATGGAAATATTGCGATTCGTCCTAAACCAGGAAAAGGTTCAGGTGGTAACTTATTTACTAAAGAGGAATTTAGCGACTTTATTTACCGTTTTGAATTTAAATTAACTCCAGGTGCCAATAACGGATTGGGCATTAGAGCACCTTTAGAAGGTGATGCTGCTTATACAGGTATGGAACTTCAGATTTTAGATAATGAGGCTCCAATATATAAAGACCTTCATGTGTATCAGTACCATGGTTCTGTATATGGCACTTTACCAGCAAAAAGAGGTTTCCTTAAACCAGTTGGCGAATGGAATTATGAAGAAGTTGTCGTAAAAGGCCCTAAAATTAAAGTGATCCTTAATGGTACCGTAATTCTTGATGGCGACATTACTGAGGCTAGAAAGAATGGTGCTGCAGATGGTAAGGAACATCCGGGTTTATTACGCGACAGCGGCCACATTGGTTTCCTTGGACATGGCTCTCCTGTAGAATTCAGAAACATAAGAATCAAAGATTTAAGTAAAAAAGAGTCGGCTAAAGCCCCTGCAAGCAAAAAAGCTGCAGCTAAGAAATAGTAGGATTTCTATTTTTAGCTTTAATCGATCGTCATCCTAAATTTATTTCAGGATCTTGCAAGAGAAAGTCGGACTAGCA
>NZ_JBFTNT010000218.1:0-7117 GCF_056397585.1 Pedobacter sp. 05L430
AGTGTCCAAAGGAATCCGAATCCTTATGATTGTGAAGCATATTATAACCTTGGCTTATCTCTTAAATTCCAAGATAAACAAGAAGAAGCATATAAAGTATTCTACAAATCTACATGGAATAAGGCTTACAAAGATAGCGGTTATTTCTCAGTAGCACAGATTGATATGATCAATGGAGATTACGAACTTTCTTTGGATCACATTAATCACTCGATAGATAACAACGCCAATAACAGTAAAGCTTATGTTGTAAAATCTGCGGCTTACAGAAAGCTGCGTCAGGCAGATCAATCAATTCGCACCACGGATCTGGCTCTGGAAAAAGACGCATTTAATTTAGGCGCATTGTTTGAGAAAGTATGTGTTTACAGATCATTGAACGATGCGTTAAATGAAGAAAAATATTTGAAGGAACTAGTTACACTAGCCAGGGGATATGAACAGAACTTTATTGAATATGCTATAGATTATGCAGAATCTGGTCTATTCTCCGAAGCAATTGATTTACTTACATATGCCATCAAAGGAAAAGAGACAAATCCATTAGTTTATTATTACCTGGGATATTTCCACCATAAACTGGCTCAGACTGAGCTTGCAAGTAATTATTTTCAAACGGCCGCTGAAGCAGATTCTTACTTATGTTTTCCTAATAGGCTACAGGAAATAAAAGTTCTAAGAGCTGCCATGCAGTTAAATCCTGATGACTCAAAAGCGCCTTACTATCTTGGTAATTTATTCTACGACAAACGACAGTATGATGAGGCAATTGCCTACTGGGAGACTTCAGCTAAATTAAATGGAGATTTTCCGACTGTGTTAAGAAATCTTGGTATTGCTTATTTCAATAAACAAAATGATCAGGATAAGGCTTTAGCCTGTTTCGAAAAGGCGTTTGAATTGGATCCTCTGGATGATCGTTTATGTATGGAGCTGCATCAACTCTACAAGAGATTAAATAGAAGTCCTAATGAACGCTTAGGCTTTCTGGAAAAGAATTTGGACACCGCATTACAAAGAGATGATGTATATCTGGATTTGATATCAATATATAATTTCCTTGGCGAGAACGAGAAAGCTCTTCAATTGCTGATGCAACACAAGTTCCATCCCTGGGAGGGCGGAGAGGGTAAAGCTTCAGGTCAATACGTATGCAGCCTTATTGAGCTTGCCAAAGAAAAAATACAGAACGAATCGTATCAAGAGGCCATCTCATTACTAAATGACGCACAAACTTATCCGCATAATCTGGGTGAGGGAAAGTTATATGGAGCTCAGGAGAATGACATATTCTACTGGCTGGGTTGTGCATACAAAGGATTAAATGACGAAGAGAACTCAAAGAAATATTTTAACATCGCAACAAAGGGACTTGACGAACCATCAGCAGCCATGTTTTACAACGATCAGCAACCTGACAAAATATTTTATCAGGGACTGGCCTGGAAGAAACTTGGAAATGTAGAGAAGGCTGAACAGATATTTAATAAACTAATAGGCTATGGTAACCAGCACATTAATGATCAGGTTAAGATTGATTACTTTGCTGTGTCATTGCCAAACTTATTAATATTTGAAGATGATCTTGACATTAGAAATAAAGTTCATTGCTATTTTTTGCAAGGTTTAGGCTATCTTGGCCTTGCAAAATTTGAAAATGCCACTGATGCACTATTTAAAGCCCTTGAACTTGATGCAGAACATCTGGGAGCAAGGCTTCATTTAGATATGGTTAAACAAGATTTTAATTATACAACGTAATACCAAATATATTTTTTAACATGAGATTTAAGACACACTCAATTCCAGCCTATGCATCATTTGCTATGCTTTCTGCAAGTATAATGCTAAACACCGGTAAGCTAGTTGCACAAACCATTATACCCATAGAAACGCAAAATAATGCTTTGATATTACAGGCAGATACGAATAAAGATCTGGGAACAGTTTATTTTGGAAAGAAATTATCTAATACCAGTGAATATGGTGAGGTGTCTGGTGTGTTTAAGCAAACTCCTGATTATACTGGAATGCTTAATTCAGCCTATACTGCTTCAGGTTCACGAAACTTATTAGAGCCTGCTATAACCGTAACACATGCAGATGGCAACAACTCATTGGATTTAAAGTATGTTAGTCATGATTTAAAGAAGGTAAATGATGATGTTTCACTATTAAGCATAGTTTTGAAAGATCCAGCCTATAATTTTACAGTTACGCTTTATTATAAAACATACTATAAAGAAGATGTTGTAGAGCAATGGTCGTCCATTAAACACAATGAAAAAGGCAATGTAACACTTCATAAGTATGCCTCAGCTAATCTTCACRTAAAAAGTGCAGGTTATTATTTGAATCAATACCATGGCGACTGGGCCAAAGAGATGCAGTCGGAAGAATCAAAACTTACCCATGGCATAAAGACACTTGACACTAAATTAGGTACAAGAGCTAATCTTTTTCAGCCATCTGTATTTATGGTATCTCTAAATAAGCCGGCAACAGAAGATGAAGGTACAGTGCTATTTGGTGCTTTAGAATATAGCGGCAACTTCCGTACTGATCTGGAAGTTGATTATCAGGATAACCTACGCATTATATCAGGTATAAACAATTACGCTTCTCCGTATACACTTAAACCAAATGAAGAATTTGTTACTCCTGTATTTCTGTATACCTTGTCTACGCAAGGTAAGGGTGTAGCGAGCAGAAATCTTCAAAGCTGGGCAAGAAACTACAAACTTCTGGATGGTAAGGGTACCAGATTAACCTTGCTTAACAACTGGGAGGCAACTTATTTTGATTTCAATGAAAGCAAACTTGCAGGACTTTTAAAGGATACTAAGAAACTAGGTGTAGACTTATTTTTATTAGATGATGGATGGTTTGCAAATAAATACCCTCGTAATGGTGATGTTGCAGGTCTTGGTGACTGGGAAGAAAACAAAGAGAAATTACCTAACGGAATCTCATCGTTAGTTAAGGAAGCTCAGAATAACAGCGTGAAATTTGGTATCTGGATAGAACCTGAAATGGTGAATCCTAAAAGTCAATTGTATGAAAAACATCCTGATTGGGTAATCAAGCAACCTAAGAGAGATGAGTATTATTTTAGAAACCAATTGGTGCTTGATTTAACTAATCCTAAAGTTCAAGACTTTGTATATGGTGTGGTTGATGATCTATTCACTAAAAATCCGGATCTAGCCTACATTAAATGGGATTGTAATGCGGTTATTTACAATGCACACTCTGCTACTCTTAAAAATCAATCGCACTTTTACATTGAATATGTACGTGGATTATATAAAGTATTAGAAAGAATAAGAGCTAAGTATCCTAAAGTTCCAATGATGCTTTGCTCTGGCGGTGGCGGCAGGGTAGATTATGCTGCATTGCAATATTTTACAGAGTTTTGGCCTAGTGACAATACAGATCCACTTGAACGTATTTTTATGCAGTGGGAATATTCTTATTTCTACCCTGCAATAGCAAGTTCTAATCATGTGACCGACTGGGGTAAACAACCAATTAAGTTCCGTACTGATGTGGCCATGATGGGTAAATTAGGATTTGACATCGTGGTTAGTCATTTAAAAGAGAATGACCTTAAATACTGTCAGGATGCAATTAAAACTTATAATGAAATAAAGCATATCATCTGGCAGGGTAATCAATACCGCTTATCTAACCCAAAAGAATCTAGCGTAGCTTCAATGCTGTATATGGACGAAAACAAATCTTCCGGGGTGATCTTTAACTATCTTGTAAACTACAGGTATGGAGTAAACAGTAGCCTGCCGATTCTATTAAAGGGATTAGATGCTGCCAAGAAATACAAAATTGAAGAGATAAATCTTTATCCAGGTACTACTTCAACTATAAAAGGCGGCAAATCTTACACAGGAGATTTCCTGATGAAAGTTGGATTTAACCCGGATGTGAACTCATCAAGAGCGAGTGTAATATTAAAAATTGAAGAAGTAAAATAGAATAAAACAGATAAGACACAAGATGGATACCAATTTTGATATGAATGAACACCCGCACACGCGGCAAAATATATTAACCGGAGAGTGGGTTTTAGTGTCTCCACACAGAACTAAACGTCCATGGCAGGGAAAGGTAGAATCCCTGCCTGCCGACAACCGACCTCAACACGACCCTGCTTGTTATCTGTGTGCCGGTAACGAAAGGGCAGACGGAAGTAGAAATCCGGATTACACTACCAATTTTGCTTTTACAAACGATTATTCGGCGTTATTGCCGGATACTCCTGTAGGAGAAATTGCTATTGACGGTTTACTTAAAGCTGAAAGCCAGTCGGGAATTTGTAGAGTTATTGCTTTTTCTCCACGTCACGATCTTACACTTGCAGAACTTGATCTGAATGCAATTAAAGGGATTATCCAGTTATGGGCAGAAGAGTTTAAAACTTTAAGTGAAAACCCTTCAATTAAGCACATTCAGATATTCGAGAATAAAGGTGAGTTAATGGGATGCAGTAATCCACATCCCCATGGTCAGATCTGGGCACAGAACAGCATCCCCCTTGAGATCCATAAAGAAACAATAAATCAAAAAAAATATTTCCAGGTAAACGGCAGAAGTTTACTGACAGACTATCTTAAAGTAGAGCTTAAAGAGCAAAAGAGAATAGTATTTGAAAACGATAGTTTTGTAGTACTGGTGCCTTTCTGGGCAGTATGGCCTTACGAAACCATGATTATCAGTAAAAGACATGTAAGAAGTATATTGGAGTTCACCGATAAAGAGCAAAAAGATCTTGCCTCGGCCCTCAAAAATATAACAGTAAGATACGATAATCTTTTCCAGGTTTCTTTCCCTTACTCGGCTGGTATGCACCAAATGCCTGTAAACGACGGTGATCACGCAGAGTGGCATTGGCATATGCACTTTTATCCACCACTCTTACGCTCTGCAACAATTAAAAAGTTTATGGTAGGATACGAAATGCTTGGCAATCCTCAGCGTGATATTACACCGGAAGCAGCTGCAGAAACCTTAAGAAACCTGTCTGACATTCATTATAAAAGCAATAATCTTTCATAGTTAAAAAACAAATGGTTTTTATTAACTTTAAGTAGACGTTTAAAGAAATCTATTAAAGTATTAATGCCATGGAAAAAGAGGAAATCAAATCATTATTAGAGATTATTGACCAACAAGTAAGTTCTTCAATACTGGGTGGAATGGAAGAACAGTATGAAGAACTTGAAGAGTTGGGGTTTATAACAATCAATAGACATAGCGTACAGCATTCAGCCTCAATAACGCCTCTGGGAATGGAATACCTGGATCAGGAGTAGGAGAGAACTTGAATGTTGGCTATCAGAACGTTATCTATGTTTTGGTACGTATTTTGACAGATATCATTACCATTGAAATATTGATCAAAATGAATTAAAAAGTAGTCACTCCCTAAACCTCCTAGCCATKAACACTACTGATTTCAACCACCAGCTTAGTCTAAATCAAAGCGCTCTAGAAACTTTTGCCTTTAAGTTTACCCAGGACTATGAGGATGCCAATGATCTGGTTCAGGATACTTTGTTGAAGGCAATGCGCTATTCCAGAAAATTCAGGGATGGCACAAATTTTCGTGGATGGTTATATACCATCATGAAAAACACTTTTATCAATAGCTATAGAAGGGGAGTTAAGACCAGATCATTCATTACTACGCACGAAGAAATCCCTGTGTCGCAATTACAGAATAGTGCTACCGGGAATTCAGGGGAAAATAAATTTATGCTTGAAGACATTCATAATGCAATGAAGAAACTTCAACCTGAATATTTAACCCCGTTCATTAAGTATTTTGAAGGCTTTAAATATCATGAAATCTCTGAAATGCTGCACGTACCAATAGGAACAGTAAAAACAAGGATACATATGGCAAGGGGAATCTTAAAAAAGAACCTTAAAATGTACACAGATGAGTTTGCAGCTAAAGCTTAATATTTTTACGGATTCTTCTCTAAGTAGTTATCAATAGCCTTTTCCAGATCTTCATATCCTTCAGGAGGGAAACACCTTGATCCCGGGTGCTCTATGGTCCATTTTCCATTAGCCCGACTGAGCACAATAGGGTCTGGTTCGCCTGTAACCAATTCTACTTTAAATCTCAGGCAGTTATCGGATGAAGTTACAAGGACATCCAGTTCCATGCTCGCTTTCCTGAATCTAACTGGAAATGTTCTCATACATTGTATCCTCCTATTRTTTAATTACACCTTTACTAATCATATCATCGAATAATCTTTTATTGAAGTCTGTAGCAAGGGCCTGGGGACTGGAAGGATCCGATGATTTAGTCTGCACGGAATAAATAAGTTTATCGGTATTCAAGCTATAGAAATTCGCTTCAAGTATGAACTTGTTGGTTACCGTATAATATCCGGGTTCATAAACCCTGGCATACATCGTATGATAGTAGCCCCAGAAACGATAGGTTCTTGGCCAGRTGCTTACCGAACCAGGGTTGTAATTCTTTTCTTTCGTTTTATCTAATAAGGCAATTGTAAAAGTGCCATCATACCCTTTGTTTTTTATTTTCTTAAGCGCCTGAGATTCACTTAGACCCTCAAAAGCCTTTGGGCCATACTCGGCCAGTGCCGAGCCTGCATTAATGCCATGGGCCTTAAGATTCTGTACGGTTACGTTCTCTACATTTTCTTTAAGGCTTCTGTCTTTCGCGCCCATTAATCCAATCACCAGCACTTTATTAGATTTTTCTATTGTCCCCTGAGGATCAGCCCAGGATGAAATGATCTTCGTACTATTGCAAGCATTTAACAAAATGGCAAATAGAAGAACCATCCCTATTGCACTGGGCAACAATAATTTTTTCATGTTTTATAAGTTTTTATACACTTATAACAATCCATAACCCATTTGGTTGTAACATTTTAGCGTAAAATTTTGGTGATTTAATTTGTATCAATCAGTAGGATGAATGAGTAGGCCCTTTTACTGCTTCCTGCTCAATTCATCCCTTAATAAAATTAAAGTTTAACAATTACACCACATCCAACTCTAGGTCCGGAATTGCCTGTAGGTTGGGTAGTATAGTCATCGGTACCTCCATGAACTA
>NZ_JBFTNT010000219.1:0-7065 GCF_056397585.1 Pedobacter sp. 05L430
GTAGATACCAGTAACCTTAATATCGTTTATCGGAATGCAAAAAGACTACTGAGCCTGGTTGATCAGCTACTGCTTTTCAGAAAGGCTGATACCCAGGCAGATAAGTTGAAAGCTGCAGATCTGGATATCGTCAATTTGTGTAAAGAAGTATACCTGTGTTTTTCACATCAGGCTCGCTCAAGAAAGATAAACTATGAATTTATCTCTTCACAAGATCATATACAGATTTATGCAGACCGCGAAAAATTAGAGATTGCCATATTTAACCTGCTTTCAAATGCAATAAAATTTACACCAGATGAAGGACGCGTTTCCCTTGAGGTGTCAGAAACTTTGGATACAGTAAAGATTCAGGTCAATGATAGCGGATCTGGCATTCCCGACAACGCAGGACAGAAAATTTACAGCAGGTTTTATCAGGAGCCTGATCATAACAATTCTTTAAGAACTGGCTTCGGTATCGGATTATATCTGGTAAAGAATTTCATTGAGAGTCATGGCGGTACGATCAGTTATAAAAGTAGCCAGAATCAGGGGACTACCTTTTTTATCACGTTGCTGAAAGGAAGAACGCACCTTAACATAGATCAGATTCTCCCGGTTTCGGAAACGAGTTCTTTACTGTTAAAGGAATTGGCCGATGATGAGGTGAATCCGCTTGATCAAAAAGAAAGTATAACTGTAGAACAATATGACGCTGCCTTTGCTTCAGAAAGAAAATCCCTCATTATCATAGATGACAATAAATCCATCCGGGATTATCTGGTTGAGGTTTTTAAAACCCAGTACAACTTGTATGTTGCTGCAAGTGGGGAGGAGGGGATGAAGATGATCCGGGAATTTCTTCCTGATTTCATCATCAGTGATGTCATGATGCAAGGCATTAGCGGAATAGAGATCTGTAGCCTGGTCAAGGAAGATACCTCTTTATGCCATATTCCAATAGTGTTGCTGACCGCCAGTTCATCGCCTGAAATTAAATTGAAAGGTATTGAGATCGGTGCCGATGATTACATCAGTAAACCTTTTGATAAGGATTTGTTGGTGGCCAGGGTTGCGGGTATTTTGAAAAGCAAGAGCAGCCTTCAGCAATATTTCTACAATGAGGTTACTTTGAACCCAAATAATTTTAGAATCTCGGCTGAGTACAGAGATTTCCTTCAAGACTGCATCAGGATTGTAGAAAAACACATTACTGATCCAAACTTTAATATTCAGATCCTGGCCGATGAGATTGGTATGTCGCGCTCTAACTTGTTTAACAAAATCAAATCTATTTCCGGACGATCGTCTAACAGTTTTATTCGTTTTATACGTTTACGGAAAGCTGCTGAAATATTTATTAATACAGACAATACCATTTCAGAGACCATGTTTATGGTGGGCATGAATGACATTAAATATTTCAGAGAGCAGTTTAATAAATTGTTCGAGATGAATCCTTCAGACTACATCAAGAAATACCGCAAGAATTTTTCAAAAAATATTACCCTAAACAAGGATGTAGTAAGGAAATAGCCTTTTTTGAGGTGGAATCTAAATTTTACCCCTCTAATATTGGTTGTTTACCCCCTTTGATTCTCTGTAAATCCATCGAATTTAGCCCTGTCGACTCAATCGAAGATCGGGTATTTATGTTGTGCGCACAACATAAATCCTGTGTTTGAACGGGAGCAGTTGACAGGATAATTTCAAAACCAAATATAAATCGATATGAGAAAAACTATACGAAATGTATATTCTCCGCTTTGGCCGATGACAAAGAAGGTGTTTGTTGCAACGGTAATAAACGCGGTACTGCTTTCGGCGCAGTCGACASAAGCATCAGAGCTGATAGTAAAACCCTCAACATTTAATGCTCGGCAAGCTGTGATCACAGGTACAGTGCGCGATGAAGCAGGCAACCCTTTACCGGGAGTAAGTGTAATTGTGAAAGGAACAACAACCGGATCAATCACTGATGCACAAGGTAAATACAGTATAAATGCGCCTGACAATGCCATCCTTGTCTTCACTTATATTGGGTATACAAAAATAGAATTGCCTGTTGGAGGAAAGACTTTGCTAAATATCCAGCTCACTCCCGATCAGACTTCATTAAATGAACTGATTGTTGTTGGGTATGGTACCCAAAAGAAAGAAACGGTAACCGGATCTATCTCGCAGGTAAAGGGAACTGAACTTGTTAAAAGTCCACAGCCCAACCTATCCAATGCACTGGCAGGAAGATTTTCGGGTGTGGTAATCAATAATAGAGGAGGAGAACCAGGATACGATGGTTCGAGCATCACAATTCGCGGGCAAGCCACAACCGGTAGCAATGCCGTGCTTGTAGTGGTAGATGGTGTACCCGGACAAATCGGAGGTTTGGAACGCCTGGATCCGAACGACATTGAAAGCGTGTCGGTACTGAAGGATGCTTCGGCAGCGATCTATGGTAATCGAGCTGCCAATGGAGTAATCCTTGTAACCACTAAAAAAGGTAAAACAGGTAAGCCTACCATAAGCTACAGCTTTAACCAGGGTTTTAGTTCACCTACCCGTTTGCCAAAACTTGCGGATGCAGCAACGTATGCGCAGATCATGAACGAGATCAACTATTACGCAAGTGAATCCGGAGGTTTGAACCAATCTTATTCCGAAGAACAAATTCAGAAATTCAGGGATGGTTCTGATCCGATCTTGTACCCGAATACAGACTGGGCTCAAACAGTGCTCAAGAAATCTGCGCTGCAGAATCAGCACAGTTTGTCTGTAAACGGAGGAACTGATGATGTGAAGTATTACATGTCGCTTGGTATGATCGATCAGGACGGAATCTATAAAAATGGGGTTACCAACTATAAACAATACAATTTCCGCTCAAATATTGATGCAAATGTGAGCAAGCGTCTGAAAGTGGGATTATCACTTGCCGGCCGCGAAGAAAATCGCAAATTTCCAATAACTGGCGCCAATGATCTTTTCAGATCACTTTACCGCTCTAAACCTATTGTAGCTGCATTTTATCCAAATGGATTGCCAACCAGAGGGATAGAAGGCTCAAACCCTGCAGTACTTGTAACGGATTTGGGGGGGACTAGCAATAACCCTACACAGGTGCTTAATGCTATTTTGAAAGGCAGCTACCAGATACCGGGTATCGAAGGCCTGTCGGCAGATGGATTTTTCTCTGTAGACAAGTCTAATGTATTTGTGAAAACCTTTAATAAACCTTATTTATTGTATGAGTATCAAGCATCAACCGATACATACACTTCAGGTGTTTATGGAGGGAATAACAATAAAGCCACCCTTAAAGAATCGCAAAAACGAGAATCATTACTTACTTCAAACATTAAACTGAATTTTGAGCGTAAGTTTGGTGTACATAATATTAACGCCTTTGTGGGGTATGAGCAAAGCAAAAATAACCTTGAGTTCTTTGACGCTGATCGCTTCAATTACCTGTCAAACCAATTGCCTGAGCTTTCTCAGGGAGGAACAGCAGCAACAGATTTTCTGAATTCCGGTTACAGTTCAAACTATACCCGCAAAAGTATAATCAGCAGACTGGCGTATGCCTACGACGATAAATATCTATTTGAAGGTCAACTGCGTCGCGATGGTTCATCCATCTTTGCTCCTGGCAAACAATGGGGTACTTTCCCCTCGGTTTCTGCTGGATGGCGCATCAATAAAGAAAAATGGTTCGGTGATAATGTGAAGTTCTTCGACGAACTGAAGTTAAGAGCTTCTTATGGTTCGTTGGGTAATGACAATGTTAATGCATTTCAGTACTATGATAATTACATTCTGGTAGGTAATGGCTTTGTGGCGCAAGCACCAGGTGGTGCGCCAACTATTCAACCGGGAGTGGGTTTGTCAAAACTTGCTAACCCGAATATTACCTGGGAAGTATCAAAAAAACTTGACATAGGGATTAACGCTACATTCCTGAAAAACTTCACATTTGAGGCGATCTATTTCAAACAAAAAAGGTCCGACATCCTTGCAACACGTAATGCCTCTCTTCCTGGATCTTCTGGTATTGTGAATCCTTATAATGATGGCAGTTCAAATTACAATCCATTAGTTCCTTCAGAAAATATTGGTAAAGTCAACAGTGAAGGTTTTGAGGGTACACTGGGCTATACGCATCGTGGAAATGAATTCAACTGGGGTGTGTCTGGTAACATGACTTATGCTAAAAGTGAAGTCATCTTCATCGATGAAGCCTCTGGTACGTTAGATTACCAAAAAAAGACCGGCAGGCCACTGAACAGTTATTTGTTGTACAATGCGATAGGCATCTTCCGTACCCAGGCTGATCTGGATAATAATCCTCATGTTTCAGGAGCGAAAATCGGCGACCTGATCTATGAAGATTATAATCGTGATGGCGTGCTCAACGCAGATGATATGAGCATGGCAAAATATGGTAACATTCCTCAAATTACGTATGGTTTTAACTTCAATGCCTCTTATAAAAACTTCGATCTTTCGGTATTGTTCGCAGGACAGGCAAGGGTAAGCCAGTATGTATTGCCAGAATCAGGTAGTATAGGTAATTTTTATAGCAGTTGGGCCGATAATAGGTTCAGCCCTTCCAATCCTAACGGATCTTTTCCAAAAGTGACTGAACGTGCAGGTAACGCCATTAGTGGGGGTGCTTATAAAAACAATTTCTGGCTGAATAATTCTTCATTCCTGCGTCTTAAGAACGTAGAGCTTGCCTACAACCTGAAAGGAGATTTTCTATCAAAGATCAAGGTTTCCGGAGTAAGGATATTTGCAAGTGCCTTTAACTTATTCACAATCACTAAAGTAAAAGACTATGATCCTGAAGGTAGCAGCGAAAGCGGACAGTTTTATCCGCAGCAAAGGATCATCAATTTAGGTGCAAACGTTAAATTTTAAATCTTGTAAAAATGAAGTACAAATATAGCATACCAGTTTTTATTTTATTAAGCGGTGTACTGGCACTGAGTTCATGTAAAAAGGATTTTCTGGATGTTACTGCAACAGACCGGATCCCAACGAATACGTTGGAAACAGATACCGCCGTGTTTGAGGCTTTTGTAACCAATAGTTACATTGGAACAAGGCTGCAAGATAAAGAAGCAGATGGAACCAATCCAGGATTTGGACGTGGGTTCGAATATAGCATGTGGAGTTCATTGACTGATGAGTCCATTTATAATAATGATGACAATACCTGGTTGGTACAAAGAGGGCAGTTAGCCCCGGAAAACCTGGGAGCACTTGGCGTATTATGGGGCAGAAGCTACCGCGGCATTCGCGAGTGCAATTATGCCCTCAAGGTTTTAACTACCATACAAATGAGTGCCGCGCGTAAAACAAGACTCGAAGGTGAGTTAAAGTTCATCAGGGCATTCCGTTATCAGGATCTGATCCGTAACTACGGAAAGGTAGTGCTTATGGGAGATCAGGTGCTTGGCTTAACAGATAACCTTCAGGATCCTGCGCTATTCAAACGTTCAACTATTAAAGAGGGTATTGATTATGTAGCAGCACAGCTTGATGACGCTGCGGCTAAATTGCCGTTGAATAATGATAATTCATGGTTATTGGGCAGGGCTACCAAAGGTGCTGCATTGGCACTAAAATCCAGATTATTGCTGTATGCTGCCAGTCCTTTATATGAAGCAGCGGGTACCTGGCAAGCTGCGGTAAATGCAGCACAGCAGGTAATTGGCCTAAACAAATATGGAATCTATCAGGGAGGCTATGGTAATATGTTCCTGATTAACGAAAGTAATGAAGCCATATTTGAACGTGTGTATACCAAGAATGCCAATCACACTCACCTGGAAATCGCTAACGGACCAAATGGCTATGGCGGTTGGGCCGGAAATACCCCTACGCAAAACCTGGTAGACGTTTATGATCTAACCAACGGCCTTCCGGCAAATACCAGTAACCCTCTGTATAATCCAGCTAAACCTTATGAAAATCGTGATCCGCGTTTTAAAGCAACCATTTTGTATAATGGTGCAGCTTATCGCGAGCGTAATATAGAAACGTTTATACCAGGCGGAAAAGATAGCAGAGATGGAAATGACAACTGGAATACTACAAAAACCGGTTATTATCTTAAAAAATTCATGAACGATGCCTATCCTTTGCAGAATCCATGGGGTAATGCTGGCTTCCAGCCCTGGATTTATATCAGGTATGCTGAAGTTTTGCTCAATTTTGCAGAAGCAGCAAATGAAGCCTATGGCCCCGATGTTGTACCAGCCGGATCAAGCTTCTCAGCCCGTCAGGCCATCAATATGATCAGGTCAAGGGCTAGTGTAAATATGCCGGATCTGGCTGCTGGAATGGCACAGACTGATATGCGTACTGCTATCAGACACGAACGTCAGATAGAGCTTGCGTTTGAAGAGCATCGTTTCTATGATGTTAGAAGATGGAAAATAGCAGATGTAACGGAAAATCTTCCTTCAAGAGGTGTGGTCATCACCAAAAATAATGATGGAACTTTTACTTTTACTTCCAAGATAGCACTTGATGGGCGTAAGTTCGAGACCAAACATTATTGGTTACCAATTCCAAGGACTGAAATTCTTGCCTCAGGGAACCAATTACAGCAAAATCCGAACTACTAGCAGAATTTATAGAATGCCGGGAAACAAAACGTTTTTCCGGCATTTTGTAAATTTTCCAATTTATAAAACATCCTAAATGAAAATATTCAATTTAATTTACTTGTCGGCAGTATTGCTACTATTATGCAGTTGCAGTAAAAATAATGTAGCACATACTTTTGAACTTGGGGATAATGACTTTCTGCTCGACGGAAAACCTTTTCAGGTTGTATCCGGTGAAATACATTATCCACGCGTACCCAGAGAAGCATGGAGAGACCGGCTGAAAATGGCAAAAGCCATGGGACTCAATACTATTGGAACCTATGTGTTCTGGAACGCACATGAGCCTGAAAAAGATGTGTTTGATTTCTCTGGCAACAATGATATTGCTGAATTTGTAAAGATAGCACAACAAGAAGGGCTATGGGTAATATTGCGGCCTAGTCCTTATGTCTGTGCCGAATGGGAA
>NZ_JBFTNT010000220.1:0-7034 GCF_056397585.1 Pedobacter sp. 05L430
TAGTTACGTAAGGCAGTGCGAGTTGTGCTTGGTCAGTTAATTTGCCATTTACCAATCCCTTTGATGGTATTTGATTGTTTTGCTGTGCATTAATCGTAGAGCCTATAACACAGACCATGATAGTGATGAGTAGTTTTTTCATGAGGCAAGATTAAGACTGCGGCCGTTCAAAACACAATAAAACATGCCAACGGCTCTATATCCTTTTGAAATACATTTTTCTGTCTTATATTCAGTTTAGCTTTACATCATGGTTAAATTTCGCTTCTTATTCTTTCTAACCCTCTTTTTGTCATCCTGTAAACAGGATCTCCATTATGAATATACAGACGCCGTCTATAAAAACGGCGACGATTTGAACTGGGCAAAAAAGAACTATGATACCAGCGGCTGGGAGAAGGAACGGGATCCAAAAACTGCCGTTTTTTGGTCCAGAGTTAACGTACGCATCACAAACAGAGATCCTAAAGACAGTATTTCTGTGGGTTTAGGGATTCACAGTTTTGGTTCCTTCGATGTCTACTGGGATGGTGTATTCGTTGGTAAAAACGGTGAGTTTGCAAAAGATAAAATCCATGAGGTACCAGGTACCGAAATGAGCGATTTTTTGTTGCCTGATTCACTGGCCAGATCCGGTTTACACACATTAGCGTTAAGAACTGCACAACATTTTAATACAGGAGAATTAAGAGGTGTTGATGTTAAACTACAATATTATAAGGCATTGATTCAAAGACCTCTAGTTGCCACTTCATATATGAATTTAATGGCAGGTGCTTTTCTTGTTGCAGCTTTCTATTATTTCTTCCTGTACATTAACAGCAGTCGTAAAGAGTTGGATGTTCTAATTTTTGGAATCATTTGTCTGCTTTTCTTTGCTCTGCTGGGGGTTGAGCATGTGAAGTTTTACATTACCATTCCTTACAGCCACTTTTACACACGGTTGGAAATTGTTGGCTGGCTTACCTTTGCCATTTCCCTTCTTGTCCCTTTCTATTTTACCATTCAGTTTTACTTTAAAAAGAAGTTCTGGCTTTTAGGTCTGCAATTACTGATTCTGATCTGGATTTACATCGATAATTTCAGGCATTACGACTGGACAGCCATGTTGTTTAGTTACACCATGTGGTTTTTCTCGCTCATTATTGTAGTAAATGCGTTATTTAGAAATGTAAAAGGTGCCTGGGTAGTATTTGTTGGTTTACTGATGAGTGCAGTAGCGAGTGCATTTATCGTTTATGATTTTTTTCTTTTCATATGTTATACCCTAATTGTACTATCTATGCTTTATTTACACACTATAAGAGCCAAACTACTCGAGAAAGAACACCAGTCTTCTTTAATACTTTCTTCGAGGTTAAAATTGGAGTTGCTAAAGAAAAATATTCAACCCCATTTTATAAAAAATACGCTGACTTCTATGATCGACTGGATAGAGGAATCGCCAAAAGATGGCATTGTTTTTATTCAAGCACTGGCAAAAGAGTTTGATATTTTAAATCAAATAGGAGAAGAAACTTTAATCCCGGTCGCCAAAGAAATAGCGCTTTGTAAAGCACATTTAAAGGTTATGCAGTTTAGAAAGGAAATTAATTATGTATGGGAACAGTCAGGTATTGATGAACTGGATTTGATTCCCCCAGCAATTATCCATACCATTTTGGAGAATGGCATTACCCATAGTATGCCCAGCATTGATAAGATCATTACTTTTAAGCTGAGCTTTGAAAAGCAAGGCGGGAACAAGCAATATAAGCTGCTAACCATCGCCAGGAACAGAGAAAACAGAATTGAAAAAAAAACAGGGACAGGTTTTCAATACATTGCTGCACGGTTAACCGAAAGCTATGGTGATCAATGGACTTTTGAATCGCAGGCCGTACCCGAAGGTTGGCTTACATGCATAAAAATACATGCTGGATAATGAATATACTACTTGTTGAAGATGAGGCAAGGATTGCCAAAAGGGTAGCGCGGATGAGTCGGGAATTCTTTGGATCAACGATTCAAAATCTTGTGGTTTGTGAATCCGTTAATGGTGGCATTAAATACTTGAGTGAACATACACCCGATCTGTTATTGCTGGATCTGAATTTAAATGGTGAGGATGGATTCGATTTGCTTAAAAGTGTTGCCGCCAGCGCTTTTCATACGATCATTATATCGGCTTATACAGAAAAAGCGATTACGGCTTTTGCTTACGGCGTGTTGGATTTTGTTCCTAAACCCTTTGATCAGGAGCGCCTCAACCTTGCATTCAGACGTTTATCTACATCGGGGCCAAAATCTGAAGGCAAACTTGAATACCTGGCTGTTAAAAAGGCCGGTTCCATCGTATTGATTGATATTAAAGAAGTCCGGTACATCAAAGGCGCCGGTATTTACACCGAATTGCATTTACTGAATGGAAAGAAAGCACTTCATGATAAATCACTCGAAAAACTAGAACAGTTGCTTCCTGCCTCTTTTGAGCGCATTCATAAATCTTATATTGTACCGATTAATCAAACAAAAGAAATCATTGTTCATACCGGCAGTAAATATCTTCTTGAACTTAAAAATGGGGAAATACTACCTATTGGGAGGTCAAGGTATAAAGAACTAAAACGGAGGATTATATAATACCATTAGACACCACTTTACATCTTGATTAAATCTCATTACATTTTTGTAACCTCATAAATTGTATGTAATCCGTATTAACCGGTTTAATGTTATGCATCGTCATTTCTTTAGCTATTTGCGCACGGTGATAGGTGCCATGATTAAAAACGTGCAGCAAAATATCATTAACGGATGTTTCAAAATAGCCAGCAGTTGAGGTTGTATACTTTATAATCGGTGAGTCTGCCGTTTCCAGGTATTCTATCTTTGACAAAGCATTTGCACTTTCTTCGAGCAGCACGCTGCATATTTCAAGATCGTTTACTTGCCAAACACCAATATTGGGTGCAACGCCGTTAATTCTGGAAACCCATATCTTTTGCGCATTTACGATGTGACTGAACAGTGTAATACATGATTCGGGAAGCAATTGAGAATTTGTCTGTAAGGCATCCAGCAAAAGTGAATTTGCCCAATTGTTGTATTTGCAGAATTGCTTTAACATAGCAGCGATTGTTTTATTTATCAATTTAAGATTTTTATGGGAATTTTTATTTTAAATGTAATTACACTAATGATAAGTTGAGCCTCACAGACAAGTAAAATGAGCCATATGGGAAATAGCAGGTGAACAAAAGTGATGATCTTTGATTCGTTAATACGTAAATTATCAGTTATGGAACAAATAACAAAAATAAACCTCGGCAAAAATGGTCCGCTGGTATCTAAACTTGGATTAGGCTGCATGCGGATGTCGTCGGTTTGGGGCGGCCCGGTAAATGACGAAAACGAAAGTATCGCTACCATTCAGGAAGCATTAGATAAAGGCATCAATTTTTTAAATACAGGAGACTTTTATGGCAGCGGACACAACGAGCTGCTGATCGGCAAAGCCATCAAAAACAGAAGGGATGATGCTTTCATCAGTGTAAAGTTTGGTGCGATCTTTTACAATGGCCAGTGGCTTGGCTTGGACCTGCGTCCAATGGCCATCAAGAATTTTATCAATTATTCTTTGGTACGCTTGGGTATCGATACCATTGATCTTTATCAACCATGCAGAATTGACGATAGTGTACCAATTGAAGACATCATAGGGACTGTCGCTGACTTAATCAAGGAAGGAAAGGTGCGCCACCTTGGCGTTTCTGAAATTACCCCAACGCAACTGCGTGAGGCGAATAGCATATACCCTGTAACTGCATTGGAAATCGGGTATTCACTGGCCGATCGCCAGATAGAAAGCGACCTGCTTCCAACAGCCAAAGAATTGGGTATCGGTGTAGTTGCGTTTGCCAACACCGCCGAAGGCTTGCTTACAGGGGAGATGACCGCACCACTCCCAGCTAATGATCATCATAATCATTTCACACGTTTTCAAGGAGAGAATCTCATTAAAAATCTGGAAAAAGTTGAAGTATTAAGGCAAATCGCAAAAGAAAAAGKATATACCCCGACACAACTGGCTATTGCTTGGGTCAACACTCAGGGCGAACATATTATGCCATTGGTAAGCATGAGCCGCAGATCAAGACTACCGGAGAATATGCAAGCAATGGAGATAATTTTCAGTCCGGAAGAGGCTAACGCCCTTAACGCACAATTTTCGCCAGGAGCGATCCTTGGTGGCACCTACCTGCAACGATAATGGCCGGGGCTAAAAAGCCCCGGCTATTTTAATATCTTTACATCATGACCAATCCAACTGAAATAATTCCTGGAGTGATCTTTTATTCATATTTCTCTGCTCAGAGAAAAGAGAAAGTGGGTTTTTTTGAGCACAGTACATTAGTGTTACAGGTTTCGGGACAGTTTACTCTGGAGACCACCAGCCAAAAGGTTTCGATGAAAGGTGGCCAGATGCTGCTGATACGGAAAAATCAGTTGGGAGAAATTACCAAAACACCGCTGGAAGGTCAGGATTATCAAACAATTATCATTTGCCTAAAGGATGACTTGCTCCGGCAGGTTGCCCTGGAGCAGCAAATAGATACCAGGCGCAAATATACTGGTTCGTCCAATGTTCTTATTCCGGAAAATGATTTTCTACATGGCTTTTTCCAATCCATAATACCCTATGTGCGCCATTCAGATGAAAAAATCACCAGGGATATGGGGATGCTTAAGGTGAGAGAAGCAGTTCAGCTGCTACTGTATACGCTTCCCGAACTCAAGGATTTTCTATTCGATTTCTCAGAGCCGTACAAGATGGATCTGGAAAAATTCATGCTAGGCAACTTTCATTTCAATGTTCCCGTTGAAAAATTCGCACAACTAACCGGAAGAAGTCTTGCTGGCTTCAAGCGTGATTTTCAAAAAGTATTCAATATGTCACCCCGACACTGGCTACAGGAAAAACGGTTGACAGAGGCCCGGCATCTTATAGAGAATAAGCAAAGGAAGCCATCTTCTATCTACCTTGAACTTGGATTTGAAAGCCTTTCTCATTTCTCTCATTCCTTTAAAAAGAAATTCGGAAAGGCACCTACTGAGGTAATTAGTACTTTATAAAATATTATAATTGATAAACTTAAAGTCTGAGCTATCAATAGATAGATAGTCTCATTAAGTCAGCGTAATAATTGTTTTAATTACGCTAAATTATCCTTAAATTAGGTAATGATGACAAGGATCTATCATGTCGAAAATAAATTACAATCCGGCGCTCAGGGCGCAGTATCAATATCTTTTTGATACCTGCATTATTAAGTCAGAGAAATATGTCACTGTAGATGCAGTGATAAGTAAGATTCTGACTGGTAAAAACCGTTATGAGACAGTGGGATTTCCATTAAATATACCGTGGTATTTCATTGGCATTATACATTATATGGAAGGCAGCTGTAATTTCAAAACCCACCTTCATAACGGTGATCCGTTAACAGCTAAAACTATCCATGTTCCCGCAGGCCGGCCCGTTGGTGGCTCAGCGCCTTACACATGGGAATTTAGTGCGCAGGATGCGCTTAAGCTTAAAAAGCTGGAACAATGGCCTGATTGGGATATTGCTGGCATCCTTTATAAGCTGGAACAATACAACGGGTTTGGCTACAGAAATTTAGAGCACCCTATTCCTAGTCCATACCTCTGGAGCTTCAGCAATCACTATGATAAAGGAAAATATGTGTCAGATGGACACTATGATCCTAATGCGGTATCCGCCCAATGCGGTGCAGCAGTTATCTTAAGACGCTTTATTGAAAGGCAGCTGATCACTGGTATTATTGATAGGATTAGTCTAACCAGGCAATTAGGACAGGAAGTGATCTTTTCACCATCAAAATATGCTACTAAAGCAGAACAGCTACAGCGCTGGCTGGTAAAATTAGGTGCCATTATAAAAATTGATGGCAAAGCTGGCCCTTTCACGAGTGATGCTTACAAAAATATAACAGGCGAATATCTTTCAGGGGACCCTAGATGATCGTTAAAGCCTATAAATATTGAAGATGCATCTTTAAAGGGACAGTGTTGAAATACAAGACTGTCCCTCAATGATAATTCGAGATTGGCTATATTGCTAGTTAACAATAACGCTCAGGCTATAATCAACTACAACATTTTCAAAATAAGCCAAAGTGCTGCCATATTTAGAGGCCGAGCCGCAATAGAAGTTATAATTGTAGGTATGATAAGGTGTATCATACGGAGCGGCAACCTCTACCCTAACATTATAAGTTCCCTGAGGTACATATAAACTCGCATAACTATGCGGGTTGGCGGTTACAGAGCTATAATAGCCCGAAGAATTACTTACTGTCACCGTTGCATTGTAATAAGTGCCATTTCCAAAGGACACGGTAACGTCAGAGAATGGCACTTTGGCTGTCTTGTTGGTCCATGAGCCACATAAAATAATTGTGCAAAAAATCAGGGATAATTGAATTGCTTTTTTCATAATGGTTTAAAATTTAAGGATTAATGATTGTTATAAAAGGTTTGATATAAAAATTAACGCCATTGTGGAAAGTTCATCAGCACGCATTACCAGCGTGCGGTCAGGCTTATTGTTTAATGCTTTTTAGCTCGATGCTGACTTTCCGGAATTCATATCTTTGTTCTTGATGATCGGTTATAGTTCGTTTCGGTATTACAAGTTAATTTTTATTGATGTAAAATCCCTGTAACATGTTGTCTGATTATGACTATATTGTATCATCAAAATCCTCCATTTACAATCAAAGGATTCTTCGGTTATGGCTTTTTATGAGCAGGCCCAACACTCAGATATCACGGCAGCTAAACTCAGGTTTAACTGGAGCACAGACCTGTTACACACCTGTAAGGTACCTGTTGATATTATACCGTGACCGAACCATTTGTATACCCTGATGMTAGGAGAGCAAGTATCCCGCTAAATTTTATAGCTTGTATTGAATTACCTGGACGTGCGGGACACACAGAGTGGTATCCCGCCGCTTACCCCAGGT
>NZ_JBFTNT010000221.1:0-13107 GCF_056397585.1 Pedobacter sp. 05L430
CAGCAATGCGGTACAGTTTATCACCAACAGTAGTTCTGCAGCTGATGCATTCAGAAACGGATCCTCAGCTTCTACTGCATCCCGTGGCAAATCTCTTGCCCTAAACACTGTCGTTCCTTTTGGAACTGTTGGCCAAACAGAGGTAGAGCGCTTTGTTGAGCTGGGTTACGACGAGGTTTATGCAATTCAGTATTTCAAGAGAAACCTGAGACCTTGGTGGAACACTTCTGGAAAGGAAACGATGGAAGGTCAACTGACCGATGCAGCTAATCAGTACAAAGAGGTAATGCAAAAATGTAAGACTTTTAACAAAGAAGTATATGCTGATGCACTTAAATCTGGTGGTAAGGAATATGCACACTTGTGCATTCTTGGCTATCGTCAGAGTATTGCAGCGCATACCTTGGTAAAAAGTCCTGAGGGCGAAATCTTATGGTTATCTAAAGAAAATAATAGTGGTGGATTCATCAATACTGTTGATGTAACTTACCCTTCTGCCCCGCTCTACCTGATTTACAATCCTGCTTTGTTGCAAGGTATGTTAAACGGTATATTTTATTTCAGCGAAAGCGGAAAATATCCCCACCCATGGGCCGCACACGATTTGGGTACATACCCATTGGCTAACGGCCAGACTTATGGAGAACCGATGCCAGTTGAAGAATCGGGCAATATGATTATCCTTACAGCAGCGATTGCGAAGGCACAGGGCAATGCAAATTATGCAAAAAAGCATTGGAAAACCCTGACCACTTGGGCAGATTACCTGACCAAGGAAGGATTGGACCCCAAAACACAGTTGTGCACTGATGATTTTGCAGGCCACCTGGCAAGAAATGCAAACTTATCAGTAAAAGCAATTGTAGGTATTGCCAGCTATGCACAAATGGCTGAAACACTAGGCTATACAGAAACGGCTACCAAATACAGAGCCATTGCCGAAAGCATGGTTCCTAAATGGATAGAAATGGCTGATGCAGGCGATCATTATGCGCTGACTTTTGACAACAAAAATACCTGGAGCCAGAAGTATAACCTGGTTTGGGATAAAGTTTTGGATCTGAGCTTATTTCCTCAGAAGATTTATGATACCGAAATTAAGTATTACCTGACGAAGCAAAACAAATTCGGTTTACCTTTGGACAGCAGAAAGGCATATACTAAAAATGACTGGATCTTGTGGACGGCGACTTTTGCTCCAACCGAAAAGGAATTTGAAGCGCTGGTAAAACCTGTTTACAGACATGCCATCGAAACGGAATCACGCGTTCCTTTGAACGATTTTTATGATTCCAATACCGGTATCCGCGACAACTTTAAAGCAAGAAGTGTAGTTGGTGGATTCTATATGAAACTTTTTTCAGACAAACTGAAAGGAAAATAAATCGGCTTTTGTTGAAATCCTGTGTCATTACTGGCACAGGATTTTCTATGATTTTTACTTATTAAAATCCGGATACGGAATCCCTTTGCCTGTTTCACAAAGCAATTTCAAGCTCCTTAAAAAGAGCGCCCAGTCAAAACTACAGCCTGCAAATTCTGATGTATATGCTGCCCATCCATCATGATGAAAAGATAGCGTAGATCCTTTGCGATGTGGCTCCAATTCAAAAGTAATCGTAGTGCCTACCCACTCTTCATATGCTTTAAGGCAAAGCCATTTTACGCTACTGTATGGTTTAAGTTCGGTTATCTCCATTTCTTTAAAGTAGCTCGGTCCAAAAGCAAACCTGGCAATACTCCCTACTTCAGGTTTTGCAACTGTATCAGGAGTCCACCAGCCCCCTAAGCCTTTTTGGGTGGTTAGGGCACTATAAACCTTTTCTACCGGTGCTTCAATAAGTAGTTTGTGATAAATACTTTTTGTTTGTTCTCTTGAAAGCTCATTCTCTGGCAACTGCGTTTTAAGAGTCCCTTCTTCTACATCCTTAGGTGTTGCATCACCTTTACCTGTTAAAATAAGATCTTTCAAACTATCTTGTATATAATGTGTCCATGCATCGTGGCAGACATTAAAACACTCATAATCTGGCACCAACCCCTGGTGTGTAAATTTCAATTGCGTTTTACCATCTTTTTCAGAGATCTCAAAGACTACATTAGTATCTTTCCACTCAGACTCATCTTTAGTAAATTTGAAATAGTTATCAAGCACATGCCAAGCCACTTTTTTGTTTGGCACAAGCTCAGTAATCCGCATTTTGGCGCGATGGACATCCTGGTAATGATATAAAAACTCACTATTAAGTTTGTCTGTGTCTCCGTCAATATTTTCAGACCACCAGCCACGTACATTATTAATAGCACTAAAAACATCCGATGCTGTGGCATCAACTAAAATCGTTGTTGTGAAATCTTCATTTTTCATAGTCGTAAGAATTATTATTTAAAAAATATATTCCTGCATCCATTTGCCAGATGCTTTCTAATTCAAAATTACAGACAAACACAGATCGATAAGAGGTGTATAATAGACTTTCTTAGGGGTTGATTTAGACAATGTTGTTAATAGTTTTTGAAGTTACCGATTATATCAATCGACTTTAACACTATTTAACACCTGGCGCTCAATGGATTCGAAAAGTAAACCATCATAATTACATAACTTTAGATATGCGTTTAACAGCTCTTCTTTTAGTTTTACAATTCTTTCTGGTCCTACAGGTTTCATCTCAAGTTGTTACTGGTACAGTGGTTGACAGAGATTCACGCCTCAAGTTAGAAAACGTAGAAGTAACGAATGGTACTTCCAAAGAAAAGGCAATCACTAATGCCAAAGGCGAGTTTAATATTAGGGCTATTCCTAATCAAATATTAATTTTTAATCAGCCTGGTTACTTTTCCGACACCCTGTTTTTGATAAATGCAAAGCCTATACGCAAGTATATGACACTAAACAATAGATTTCTTAATACTGTAGAAATCAAAGCTGAGGCATTTAATCCTGAAATACAATATGCAGATGTATATCGAAAAGCACAGGCAATTAAACTGGCAAAGAACCAACCATTCATTTTCTCTCCTTCCAGGTATTTTAGTCGGGAGGGAAAGTTTGCCAGACGGTTTAAAAGGAAACTGGAACGTGAGAAAACCGAGCGCAAGATCGATCAGCGATTTAATGAAAAGGTAGTTAAAACATACACTCCGCTCACTGGAGCTGAACTGGATTATTTTATGGTATTGTACAGGCCAACAATAAAAAAACTAGACAGGATGAATGAGGAGGATATGAAGTTTTACCTAATGGCCGCATATAAAGAATTTAAGGCTTTACCACCAGAAAAAAAGGTTTCGCCTTCCTTGAAAAGTAACAAATAAGAAAATCGTATTATTATTTAAATGTAGACCTTTTATCCAAAGGCTGCCAATAAATATTTCCTTTAAGTTTTCCTGTATGGACTCGAACCACAATCTTCTGAACCAAAATCAGACGTGCTACCATTGCACCACAGGAAAATAAGTGGAAATAAAAGGACTCGAACCTTTAACCGGTACCGTATAAGAGTACTGCTCTAACCATTGAGCTATATTTCCATTTTATGTAGAGTAACCCGGATTCGAACCGGGAACCTCCTGCTCCCAAAGCAGGTAATCTGACCAATTGATATATTACTCTAAAAATTCTTGTTAAAACAAAAGAGTCCCCTTAGGTTATCTAAGAGGACTCTTTTGTTTTAAATATTTCATTCAATACATAGCTATCCCCTTCGATAAATCGGTTGTGGTATAAAGTTTTGTATTGATGTAGTTTTCATATTAAATGGTATAAAATTTCTTGCTAAAACAAAGAGTCCTCTCAGGCTTACCTAAGAGGACTCTTTGTTTTAAATATTTTTATTCAATACATAGCTATCCCCTCCGATAAATCGGCTGCGGTATAAAGCTTTGTATTGATGTTGTTTTCATGCTGCAATAATACACAAATTTTCAGCTATCCAAAAAATATTTTTTTTATTGATTACCATTTTTCCTCAACAACTATAAGAAAAGCACCACTTATAACAGTAATCTTGTTATAAGTGGTGCCCATCAAAATCTTATCTAGAAAGAGTGATCTAATTACAATAAATCAAACCTATCTAAATTCATTACTTTACTCCAGGCCGCTACAAAGTCTTTCACAAACTTACTTTGGGCATCGGCGCTTCCATATACTTCCGCAATAGCTCTCAATTCTGAGTTAGAGCCAAACACAAGATCTGCACGAGTTGCGGTCCACTTTATCTCACCAGTAGTACGATCACTGCCTTCATATAGTTCTCTATCTTGAGATACGGCTTTCCATGAGGTTCTCATATCCAGCAGATTTACAAAGAAATCGTTAGTAAGCTGTCCCGAACGAGAAGTGAAAATACCATGTTTTGAACCATCAAAATTTGTATTCAATGCACGCAGCCCTCCTACTAAGACTGTTAACTCAGGCGCAGAAAGAGTCAGCAAATGCGCTTTATCTATCTATAACTCTTCAGTAGATACAGGAATTTTTGATTTACGATAATTGCGGAAACCATCAGCAATTGGCTCCAGATAACCCACAGATTCCACATCGGTTTGTTCCTGCGAAGCATCTGCACGGCCAGATGCAAAAGGCACCGTAACGGTATGTCCTGCATCCTTCGCTGCTTTTTCAATACCTGCACCACCTGCCAGTACGATCAAATCTGCTAAAGAAACTTTTTTACCGTCAGACTGTACACTATTAAAATCTTTCTGAATACTTTCTAACTTATCGAGCACCTTTTGTAACTGCGATGGATTATTCACCTGCCAGTATTTTTGAGGGGCCAGGCGAATACGAGCACCATTAGCCCCACCCCTTTTGTCTGAACCACGGAAAGTGGAAGCTGATGCCCATGCTGTAGAAACCAGTTCTGATACACTCAATCCCGATTCCAATACTTTTGCCTTCAATGCGGTAATATCATTCTCGTCTATTAGCTTATGGTCAACTGCAGGAATCGGATCTTGCCAAATCAATTCTTCTGTAGGCACATCCGGCCCAAGGTACCGCGCACGTGGTCCCATATCACGGTGTGTTAATTTGAACCAAGCACGGGCAAAAGCATCTGCAAATTCATCCGGGTTTTCCAGAAAACGTCTCGATATTTTTTCGTAGGCAGGATCAAACCTCAAGGCAAGATCAGTTGTAAGCATACTAGGTGCATGTTTTTTTGAACTATCAAATGCATCCGGAATAATATCTCCTGCATCTTTAGCTACCCACTGGTGTGCACCAGCCGGACTTTTAGTAAGTTGCCATTCAAAACCAAGCAGGTTTTCAAAGAAATTATTGCTCCATTGGGTTGGTGTTGTTGTCCAGATTACTTCAAGCCCACTTGTAATAGCATCAGCACCTTTACCTGAGCCATAACTGTTGCTCCAGCCAAGACCCTGCATATCCAGGTCAACGGCTTCAGGCTCTTTGCCTACATTAGTAGCTGGTGCAGCTCCATGAGTCTTACCAAAACTATGACCTCCTGCAATTAAAGCAACCGTTTCTTCATCGTTCATTGCCATACGACCAAAAGTATCGCGGATGTCTTTAGCTGCGGCAATAGGATCTGGATTACCATCAGGTCCTTCAGGATTTACATAAATAAGTCCCATCTGTACGGCAGCCAATGGTTTCTCCAGATTGCGCGAGTGGATTTTACCGTCTGCATTGTCGTCAGACACCACTACTCCGTGGTTCTCTTCAACACCTTCTGATCCGTGCGTATAACGCAGGTCACCACCAAGCCATGTGGTCTCAGAACCCCAATACACATCCTCATCCGGTTCCCAAACGTCTGGACGCCCACCGGCAAAACCAAAAGTTTTAAAGCCCATTGATTCGAGTGCGATATTTCCGGTAAGAATCATCAAATCGGCCCATGAAATCTTATTACCGTATTTTTGTTTAATAGGCCAAAGTAGCCTGCGGGCTTTATCAAGGCTCACATTATCTGGCCAACTATTAAGCGGGGCAAAACGTTGCTGCCCTGCGCCTGCTCCACCTCGGCCATCACCCACACGATACGTACCGGCACTATGCCATGCCATGCGGATAAACAAACCACCATAATGTCCAAAGTCTGCCGGCCACCAGTCCTGGGAGTCAGTCATAAGTGCATGAAGATCTTTTTTTACGGCTTCCAGATCAAGGCTTTTAAAAGCCTCTGTATAGTTAAAATCTTCGCCCAGTGGGTTCGACAACGAGGAATGCTGACGCAGGATGCTTAACTTTAATTGGTTGGGCCACCAGTCACGGTTTCTGGTGCCGCCACCGCCAACATTGTGTTTCATGCTACCATTATGAAATGGGCATTTACTGATATCGTTTGATTCTTTTTCCATTTTTATCAATTTATGGTATTGAACTGTTTGCAAGTCGTGTTCTGACTATTTATAAATTTATGATATTAGGACTAATAATCACAATCATTTAATTCTATAATTCAATAGGTAAAATCTATTACGGCAAGTATAAATCTATAATTCCTTAAGGACTAAGCCACTCTAAAACTGTTTAAAATGTAACACATTCAATGTTGCTAATATTAAAACTCTTCTTATATTTGGCTATTATTTTTAATTAATCTAAATAAGCCTTACATGAAGATACTTTACGCTGCGCTCTCTTTTATTTGTTTGTCTCTAGTTGCTCAGGTAGCATCAGCCCAGCTAAGCATAAATGGCAAAATAACAGACAAATCCAACAAACCCATTCCTGGAGCCACCGTCAAATTGGTAGAAAAGAATTTGATTCAGATCACTGATCAGGATGGTCTTTTCGAGTTTTCCGATCTTACGCCCAGCTCTTATAGCTTTATTGCTTCTTATATTGGTTATGAAACACAGAGCACAAAGTTTAACGTTCAAAATGGGAAAACACAATTAACCATCCAATTGGAGAATAAAGACAACGAATTGCAAGGTGTAGAGATAACCGGAAGGAAAGAACAGGCATATAAGAATACCAAATCCTTTTCCGGAACAAAAACGGAAACTCCCCTGCGGTATGTACCACAGGTGAGAGGATTCAGATCCAGCAATGCATTAATTAACGGTCTGAGAACCCCTACTAGCAGCTGGAGCCAACCCTTGCTTCCAAACGTAGAGCGTATAGAGGTAATAAAAGGCCCGGCATCTGCCTTATTCGCAAACACAGACCCGGGAGGTACAGTGAACACCGTGACGAAGAAACCGCTAGACGAGGCCAGGAAATCAATCAATTTCTCTACAGGAAGTTACAATACCAACAGGCTGATGGCAGATTTCACGGGCCCTATGAACGATACCAAGACTTTACTTTACCGCCTGAACCTTGCTTACCAAAATGCAGAGTCATTCCGGGTACTACAAGGTGGTGAGGATATTGTTATTGCACCGTCCATTTCATTCATCCCTGATGACAAAACACAAGTGAACTTTGACTTTGTATATTCTAAAACCAAAAGTCGCTTAGACCGCGGTCAGCCAATATTTGGCGCTACTGCCGGAACTGACCTTAACTCCACCCCTATTTCTTTTGCTCTTGGAAAAAGAAATGATTTCGAGAATGAAACAAATTTGTACGTTACCACATCACTACAAAGAAAAATCACCAAAAATGTGACTTTCAATGCCTCTTATATGAAGTTTATGTATGATGAGGACTTACTTGAGCACCGTACTTCAAACAGGTACGCAGTAGATGCTGCCGGAGTTTCAATTCCTACAAAGATGGAAATGCAGACCATCCGCAGACAAGGAAAAAATTATAGCGATAACATTACCGCATATTTTGTTACAGACTTCGAAACAGGGCCTTTAAAACATAAAGTAGTTACAGGATACGATTATATCCAAAATGAATCACCTATAGGTAATTCCAATTATAATGCAACAGGATATCGTAAACTGGATGGTACAGTGGGTAATTATAACAAAAACACACCTGGACTTTTTGTGATGAAAGACGGCAATCCGGTGCCAAATGTTCCTCATTTTGACCTCGTAAATCCTGATTATTCCATTTCTGAAATTTCCGGCTACATCAATACCTCTTCACAAACTGATCCTGCCAAATATTATGTTCATGGGATTTACATCCAGGATCAGATCAGCTTTGGCAAATTTCAGGCTTTACTGGCCCTAAGACAAGAATACTATACAGATATCAACAGATATAAAAAACCGGATGAGAAAAAGGTAGAACAAAAAGCACTCATACCTAGACTTGGTTTGGTTTATACGCCTTTAGATCAGGTAAGCTTCTATGGTACTTATGCTGAAGGTTATCAGCCACAAAGTGTTGCTCAGATTGGAGATCCAGTCCGATTCGGCGGTCCATTTGATCCCCTAATCAGTAACATGTATGAAGTGGGTGCAAAAACTGAATTCTTTGAAAAACGACTTTCTGCCAACCTTTCGTTTTATCGAATAGAGCAGAAAAATGTATTAATCAACGCTGGCAACCCTGGAAATACCGAAGAACTCAGACAAGAAGGCCAGCAACGCGCTAAGGGTATTGAGATCGACATCAATGGTGCCATTATGCCAAATTTCAGTGTTACAGCAAACTTTGCAATCAGCAGGGCTGAAACCACAAAAAGCGACAAACCTGAAAATGTAGGCCTGTTGAATGCCAATGCTCCAAAAGCGCAAGGCGGTTTATGGGCAAAATACACATTCCTGAACCCTGACCTAAAAGGTCTTGGTATAGGTGCTGGTGTAAATTACACCGGCAAAAGAAACACTCTGAATACGATATTGGAACTTCCTGAATATACACTATTCAGTGCAGCGCTATATTATAGTATTGATAAGTTCAAAATTTCGGGTAACCTGAACAACGTATTCAACAAAACCCATTGGGTTGGTGGATATGATTTTAATAGATTGTATCCGGGTGCACCAAGAAATTTCATGATTGGAATTGGTTATACATTCTAATGAAACCGAATAATAACGATAAAAAGGGGCATAATTTGCTCTGGAAAATTCATCATTGGGCGGGCTTGTACACAGGCATTGTGATTGGTATTCTTTGCCTAACTGGCGCAATCGCTGTTTTCATCCCTGAGATCGACGGCTGGATCCAACGGCGTTATTATTCGGTTTATACTACCCCTCTTTCGGCGCCTGCACTACCCAAAATTGATAATGCGTTTACCGAAGCTAAAAAGCAGTATCCCAAGATGGCTAGTTTACTGATCGATATGCCCGACAGGCCGGAAGGCATAGCCACCTTCAGTTTTGTTGTAAAAGGCAAAGACAAAGCGTCAAATCAGTCCTATTCTCTGTTTGTTGATCCGGTGCATGATAAAATCCTGGGCAATCGCGACCGACAAAACTCGCTGGCTAATTACCTAAGGCAAATGCACGTACGTTTGTACGAAGGTTTTTGGGGTCGACAGCTTGTAGGTTTAGCTGGAGTGGCCTTTGTAGTAGTAACCATTACCGGTTTTCTGATCTATGGGAACTTTATGAAAAAACAGCCTTATCCAAAAATCCGCAAGAAGAATGTGCGCATTTTAATGGCTGATTGGCATAAAATATTGGGTATAAGCGCGCTGGCTTTCAATTTTGTAATCGCGTGTTCCGGTGCCTGGTTAGGCTTGCAACCTAAACTGATGCAATGGTTTGACATTAAAGCCCCTAATGATTTTAAGGCTGAGGTAATCATAGATAAGAAAGAGGATGCAAACATTGCGGTACATTGGAATAAAGTATTTAAAGTAGCAAAACAAGAATTTCCCGGTCTTAAGCCAGGTTATATGCGTGCCTCTGAGGACGGAACAGCTACTATCGAAATTCATGGCAGCATAGACGGCCAGATATACGAAAGAAACATAAACTCGCTTGTTATTTCCAAGACTACTTACAAACCCTTATTCAAATGCGACATCAGCAAAGCATCATTCAGAGATAAATTTTATTCGGTACAAGAGGCTCTTCATTTTGGTGATTTTGGCGGTTTAGGTTTAAAAATATTATATGCCGTTCTTGGCCTTACAAGTGCCTTTTTGTCGATCAGTGGTTTTGTAGTGTATTTACACCGCACGGATAAGATGAAAAAAAGAGCCATTAGTCCTTTAAAAACTACTTTCATTTATTCTATCCTGATTTTGTTAATTCTTATTATCATTGCTATGATCAGCATGTTTATCGGTTACCGTCAGGCTTCCTTTATTGCTGCAATCATTGTAAATGGTACACTGGCCATATTCATCATTTATGCCATTACAAATTATATCCTTAAAAAAATGAAACCAAAAGCCAGCATCATATGAACATGAAAGCTTTTTCTTTAATCCAGCACAAACTGATCCCCACAGCGTTAATAGCTGGAAATATAGCCCTTGTCCACCTCATTTATTTACTGGCAAAAGGAGATTACAGCCACACCTTATCGGCAACAGCTCTTTGCATTATCAGCTTAATAATTGGAATTTTACGCGCCAACAAGTATTTCTTGCTGGCAGGAATAATTTCATACACTATACTTATGTTAAGTGCCTTAATCTTTCTGCCTGCGTAATTTTAAACATCCACACATGAACCTCGCTCTACATATGATATAGCAATAAAGGATAATTGAAGTCGTTACAATTTATGTATATTACACATATACAATTTAATATACTACGATTATCCCCATATGAAAAATAAAATATCTCCGTTAACCCTATTCCAGCCTAACAAACTAAAGGTATTATTGTCCCTGGGTTTCAAAGGCTATCTTGCTGATAGAGGATGGTTTGATGCATATAAAACAAAATCTGCTATCGACGAGACCGGAAAACCTATTGCCTGGGTAACCTATTCTTTCATCGATTTTATTAAAGAACGCCTGAATAAACAGCAACGCGTATTTGAATTTGGTTCTGGTAATTCGACATTCTTTTACGCCAATTTAGCCGGAGAGGTTTATTCTGTTGAACATGATAAAATATGGTTTAAAACAAATAAAGCCTCCAACCTAAATAATGTCCATCTGATTTTTTGTGAGCTTGTTCCCAACGGAGATTACTGCAGGAGTGCAGCTAATACCGGAAAGAAATTTGACGTAATCATTGTGGATGGAAGAGATAGGGTAAACTGCTGTAAACAGGCTCTCGAATCTTTAACAGAAGAAGGCGTGGTGGTATTAGATGATTCAGAAAGAGATCAATATGCAGAGGGGGTTTCCTTTTTAATTGAAAATGGATTTAAGCATATTCCGTTTTCGGGAATTGCACCCGGAGTAATCATATCTAAGTGTACTTCTGTTTTTTACAGACAAAATAATTGCCTTAATATCTGATACTTAAAATAAATTCTTAAGCCATAACAGAAAGCATTGTCAGCGCAATTAGCCCAAGCTCCTGATTACCACTAATTTTCACTTTGTCTTTTACTTGTTCTGGTCGCAAGCTTTTTGAAAATAGCTTCCATGAGGTTTCAGGATCAATAATAATTTCAGTTGTTGGTGTTTCTGTTTGTTTTTTTGTCAATATCCATTTATTCTCAGTACGAAGCAAATACCACGAACCACCAACGTCCGTTGTAACAGTAACCTTTACAATTGACCCGTCATCTGCGGTTATTGATCTGTATGTGTGTGGAAGAGCAAGCATAAAAATATCAATAAAGGGATAATAAAGCTCAGGCGTCATTAGATCTGGTTTATTTACAGCAGCTCTTATTTGCTGTTGATGTAGCCACTTTTCTGTATACTGACGCGATATTTCTGTCCAGTTTTTACTTTCTGATTCACCAGTCCAGCCAACTGCTAAGACAGATTTATCCAAAGGATTCAAAGATTTAAGATAGTCACAAAATTGCTGACCGGTTATTTCAAGAAGAAAAATAAGCATTTCCGGACTTACTCTTTTCATAGCCTTTACCCAGTCAGCATTAAGTCTGTTCAGGAAATCAACCAAGTCCTGATAAGAATTTCCTTCTGGATGTTCACCGAAGTGATGATCACGAAGAATGGAAAGCACGCGAATATTACCGTCTAGCAAATGTGCAGCTACATCCTTAACTGTCCAAAGTTTTGCAATAGTCTGTTTTTGCCAATCTCCGGGTTTAAGTGATTTCAGTAAATCAAGCAGTTTCTTATCAAGAACAGGTAGCAAATGAACTACATCAATAGGGATTTTCGTCTGGGTTGTCATAAAATAACAAACGTTTTAATTATTATTTTCTTTCGGGAGTGATATAAAAATAATGAATTCCAGAAATTTATTGTTCAACTGACCTTACTTTATTGCTCCAAATGCTGCGAAATAAGAATTCTTATGCAGTATTTCAATCTCTTTGAACCCAACTTTACTTAACAAAGCGAGCTGATAGCTTAAGGAACGCGGTGTATCCTCGTAAGCAATATAATCAAATACTTTTTGTGCATATTCAGGTCCGCCCAAAGTTTCAAGGTATGCCCTGTACTTATCCTGAAAAAGCTTATTTATCAATTCACAGTCATGGGTAATTAAGTCAGAAATCCAAATACTACCACCTGGTTTCAATGCAATGTATAATTTAGTAAAAACAAGTTCCCAGTCGGCATCAGTACGTAAATGATGGAATGTGGCGGCAGCCAACACCACATCAAAGTGATTATCTGGTAAATCAAGATTACGCATATCATCTTGTATCACATTTACCTTACCATTAGTTTTTGCAGATACCCTTTCTTTTGCCCGTTCTAACATTGGCATGCTCAAATCATTCAGTGTACAATTCAATTCAGGAATTTTGCTTAGCATTTTTAAGGTATAATTACCCGCACCGCAACCTATATCCAGTAATTCTTTTGCATGTGGATTAATGTATTTTGCTGCCTCTGTACATAACTCCATGGTAAGTGGGGCGTCAATGGTTGTTTGCTGACCCACTTCAAGATTTGAAAAGCGTTCAACATCATTATCGAACCTTGCCTTAATTTCGTCGTTAGTGGCCTTTTTTAAATATTCTGTTTTCATATTTTAAATTTTTCATTTGTCAAACCTAACTCCTTTTATCATATTTGAAAAATATCAATTTTATCAATTCACGATACCCAATAGGTATTATAAATATGGAACTCAGACATCTTTTATATTTTAAAACTGTTGCAGAAGAATTGCATTTTACAAAAGCCGCAACAAAACTTTTTAT
>NZ_JBFTNT010000222.1:0-7581 GCF_056397585.1 Pedobacter sp. 05L430
AATATTCCCATCTCTATAAAAAAGGCAAATTGCGATTAAACAGTAGGACAGAGCGCCACATATTTTTACAGAAAATTAAGCAGCAATTTATTGACCTCATCTTTATGGGTAAGGAATACGCCATGTGATGCACCTTCAATAACATGATATTCTGAGTTGGGCAATAGTGAAGAAGTTACATCACTGGTAATGTTAATAGGTACAATTTTATCATCATTACCGTGAATAATCAATACAGGAATGGTGATTACACTTAAATCTGTTCTAAAATTAGTTTCAGAGAAGGAACGAACACATTCAGTGGTAGCTCTAGGACTGGCAACAATTGCAAGTTGATGCATCCAGTTTTGAATTTCCTGGCTAACTGGTTTGTTCTGCCCGTCTACACTAAAAAATTGTCGCCCAAATTCTGTTAAAAAAGCAGGTCGGTCATTTTGCAGGCCTGCAATCATACCATCGAATACTTCACGGGGAACACCCTCTTCATGGTCTTCTGTTTTCAAAAGCAAGGGAACTACAGAACTAATCAATACAGCTTTAGTAACTCTAGATGATCCATATTTACCTAAATACCTAACCACTTCGCCACCACCCATCGAAAACCCTACAAGGGTAACATCGTTTAGGTTTAGTGCTGTAATTACCTCGTGTAAATCGGCTGCAAGTGTATCATAATCATAATTATGCCATGGTCTGTCTGATTGACCAAAACCACGTCTGTCGTATGCTATACATGTATGGCATAATCGTATATATTTAAAATTTAACTCTTCTAATAACATAGCCAGAGGTCATTTGTTTAATAAAAACAAACAATATCTGGCCACAATAAACTTTATATTCTCATATTTGGAATATTAAACTAACCCATAAGGTATAAAAATACCGAGAGGAATAACTATAAATAATGAATAAAGCTATTTTTTTGGATCRCGATGGCGTTCTTAATCACGAAATTCACGATTACATTACCAAACTAGAAGATTTTGAAGTATTGGAATATCAGATTCCTCCCTTGAAAAAACTATATGACGAGGGCTACTTGCTAATCGTAATTACAAATCAAGGTGGAATTGCTCAAAAGCGTTATACTGAAGAGGCACTGGCCGAAATGCATAAAGTTCTTGCTCAAAAATTTGAAGATCAGGGTGCTTTAATAACGCATGCATACTACTGTCCTCATCATCCAACTATTTCTGGCGATTGCGAATGCAGAAAGCCTAAATCAGGAATGCTACTAGAAGCTATCGCTAAATACAACATTGATCCGGCCCTTTCTGTAATGATTGGCGACAAACCAAGGGATGTTGAAGCTGCAAACGGAGCAGGGGTAAAGGGTATAGAGATATTACCTGATGAACAAATAGATTACAATCTTGTTAAAGAAGTACTTGCAGGGAATGAATTTCAAACACTTAGTGCAGGAATATTAGCCAGAGATAAAGACTAAGTCTTCACCCGACCGAACTTAAGCAATTATATATAAATCACATAAAAAAGGCTGGGTCATAAATTATGATCCAGCCTTTTTTATGCGTTAAAGAAACACTATTTTGCTTCTGAAGCTTTTTTGTGATCAGCAAGGAACTGAGCTAAACCGCTATCAGTTAATGGGTGTTTTAACAAAGCCGTAATTGCAGATAAAGGACCTGTAATTACATCTGCACCTAATTTAGCACAATTTACAATATGCAACGGACCGCGGATAGAAGCAGCTAAAATTTGAGTAGGGTAACCGTAGTTGTCAAATATTAATCTGATATCTTCAATTAATTGTAAACCATCAGTAGAGATGTCGTCTAAACGACCTAAAAATGGAGATACATATGTTGCACCCGCTTTAGCAGCTAATAATGCCTGTCCGGCAGAAAAAATTAAAGTACAATTGGTTCTGATACCTTTAGATGAAAGATATTTAATTGCTTTAACGCCATCTTTAATCATAGGTACCTTAACAACAATCTTTGGATCTAATTTAGCTAAAGCTTCACCTTCTTTGATGATTTCATCATAGGTGGTAGATATCACTTCTGCACTTACATTATCATCTACGATAGCGCAGATGGCCTTGTAATGCGCAATTACGTTAGCATCGCCCGTAATACCTTCTTTAGCCATAAGACTAGGGTTAGTGGTTACACCATCTAAAACACCAAGATCTTGGGCTTCTTTTATTTGATCAAGATTAGCTGTGTCAATAAAAAATTTCATGTTATTTAATTTAGCAAATTGGTTAATGTTATAAGTTGTCAATTAATAAACGCCTAAATTAGGTATTTACATTGAAGTCTTTTAAGAAAAGATGGAAAAAATAGGAGAGGAGAGCCTTTTTTTACATTGAAAGTAAAAAAAGGGCAAGCACCTCTTATCGCATCGCTACAACTTTCTACCCTTGCTTCGTTCCCGACCTGGGGGAGTTCAAAAGGAGCTGATCGTAAAAGACTTGCCCGCCACAAAAGTAGCAAAAGACCTGAATCTACGAAAGGAAAATCACTAAATATTTCAACTTTTTAAAGGAAATAAAGATAATCAATTGACGTTAAAGAGATTGAGTTTGTAAATAATTTAATATTTCCCTTATATTTAGATAACCTTACAAGGGAACACACTAGATTAAATAGAAGAAAATCAAAAAACCGACAGCAAAAAACAAGAAAAATTGCGTTTAAAGCACGTAAAGCCATTTGTAATTATTTTGTTATGCAAAATAATTCTAAATAACACCATTACCAACATCATAAATTAAAACGATGTAATTTACTAATATGATAATTAAGTACGCACTTCATTGCCAAGTACTGCTTTTTTTCTAAAAAATATGTGAATATTATAATTCCTTGAATTTTATTCGTATCTTAGTGTCCTAAATACACTATACCAAAACTAATATTTAAACGAGACTTATGGAACCAAAACAAGATAACCAAGGGTTATATGACCAGCGTTTTGAGCACGATGCCTGCGGTATCGGATTTGTTGCCCATATAAAGGGCAGGAAATCACAGCAAATTATTTCTGACGCTATAACCATTCTTGAAAATCTTGATCACCGCGGGGCTTGCGGAGCTGAAATCAATACAGGTGATGGGGCTGGTATTATGATACAAATACCCCATGAATTCCTGTATGACGAGTGTCTCAAAATCGGATTCAGTTTAAATGAATCTGGAGATTACGGCGTCGGAATGCTATTCCTACCCAAAGATGTGAAGGCAAGAGAAGAATGTAGGGAAATTATTTACCGCGCTGCCGAAAAACTAAACCTGGAAGTTCTGGGCTTTAGAAAGGTAATAACCAATACAGAAGGTATTGGCGATATGGCCTTGTCAGTAGAACCGGAAATGGAACAGGTATTTATTGCCCGTCCTTATGCAATTGCAGCAGGTGCAGATTTTGAACGTAAACTGTACGTATTTAAAAACTACCTGTCTAAAACAATTAATAATACTGTAAAAGGTATTAATGGCGACTTTTATATTGCTTCTTTTTCGTCAAGAACAATTGTATATAAAGGTCAGCTAACTTCACTGCAAGTTAGAAGCTATTTTACTGAGCTTAGCGATAAACGTGTGGTTTCAGCTTTTGGTTTAGTTCACTCGCGTTTTGCTACAAACACTTTCCCTTCCTGGAGGCTGGCACAACCTTTCAGGTATATCGCTCATAATGGAGAGATCAATACTTTGCAGGGTAATCTGAACTGGTTCAGAGCAAGTGTTAAATCTTTTGCTTCTTCTTACTTTACTCCTGAAGAATTAAATATTTTACTTCCTGTAATTGATGAGTCTAACTCAGATTCTGGATGTTTAGACAATATAGTAGAATTACTACTTCACTCTGGTCGTTCTTTACCACACGTTCTTATGATGTTAATTCCTGAAGCGTGGGATGGTAATGACGATATGGATGAACTGAAACAAGCTTTTTATAAATTCCATGCTACTTTAATGGAGCCTTGGGATGGACCAGCGGCAGTTTCATTTACCGATGGAAACCTTATAGGTGCTACATTAGATAGAAACGGACTTCGTCCGCAAAGATATGCCATCACTGAGGATGACCGTGTAATTATGGCATCTGAGGCTGGCGCACTAGCTCTTGACCAAAGCAAAATCATTGAGAAAGGAAGATTAACTCCTGGAAAAATGTTTGTGGTAGATATGGAGCAAGGCAGAATCATTAGTGACGCTGAAATTAAACAACAGGTATGTGGTAGCAAGCCTTATGGCGACTGGATCAATAAATACCAAATCAGACTGGAAGAACTTCCTGATCCAAGATTAGTATTTAGCAATCTGTCTCAGGAGTCTATTTTTAGATACCAACAGGTTTTTGGCTATAGCAGAGAAGATATTGATCTAATCTTAAAACCAATGGCTCAGGACGGCAAAGAACCAATTGGTTCAATGGGTACTGATATTCCTTTGGCTATCCTTTCTCAAAAACCACAACACTTAGCCTCATACTTTAAGCAGTTATTTGCCCAGGTTACTAACCCACCAATTGACCCTATCAGGGAAAAAGTGGTAATGAGTTTAGCCGGTTTTATGGGTAATAACGGTAATATATTGGAAGAAAATGCAATGCAATGTCATTGTGTAGGCATTAAACATCCTATATTAACCAACCTTGAACTTGAGAAATTAAGAAGTATAGATACCGGAGTATTCCAATCCAAAACACTACAAACTTATTTCAGAGCAGATGGCAACCCGGGTGCATTAGCTAAAGGTATCGAAAGGCTTTGCCGCTATGCTGTTGATGCTGTTGAAGATGGTTTCCAGGTAATTATCCTTTCTGACAGGGCTCTTGATTCTGAGCATGCTGCCATTCCTTCGTTATTAGCTGTTTCAGCCGTTCACCATCACTTAATCCGTAAAGGATATAGAGGTGCTGTGGGTATTGTGGTTGAGGCTGGTGATGTTTGGGAAGTTCATCATTTTGCAACTTTAATTGGTTTTGGTGCAACTGCAGTAAATCCTTACCTGGCTTTAGAAACTATTGCTGGTTTTGAAACTGAACTTCAAGAGAAAAAAGAAAAATTATTCCAAAATTATATCTACGCGGTTAACAATGGTTTGTTAAAGATATTCTCTAAAATGGGTATATCTACATTACAATCGTACCATGGTGCTCAGATATTCGAAATTCTTGGATTACATAAAAGTGTAGTAGACAACTACTTTACCGGAGCTGTTTCAAGAATCGGTGGATTAGGCTTAGACGAAATAGCTAAAGAAACGTTGATTAAACACAACAGGATCTTTAAACTAGCTAACCGTCCGGATGCTATTTTACCTACTGGTGGTAACTATAAATGGAAACGTAAAGGTGAACAGCATTTGTTCAACCCTCAAACCATCCACTTGTTGCAAAACGCTACAAGGAAAAATGATTACAGCACTTATAAGCAATACTCTAAACTGGTAAACGAGCAAACAAACCAGGCTTATACAATAAGAGGTTTATTTGAATTCAGTTACAATCGCCCGGCTATTTCTTTAGAGGAGGTTGAACCAGTTGAAAATATCTTTAAAAGATTTGCTACCGGAGCAATGTCGTTCGGTTCCATCTCTCACGAAGCACACTCTACATTAGCTATTGCAATGAACCGTATTGGTGGAAAAAGCAATACCGGTGAGGGTGGTGAAGATGAGTTGAGATATGAAGTGCTTGAAAATGGTGACTCAATGCGCTCTGCAATTAAGCAAATCGCTTCTGCACGTTTTGGTGTARCTAGTTACTACCTTACCAATGCAGATGAGTTACAAATTAAAATGGCACAGGGTGCAAAACCTGGTGAAGGTGGTCAGTTACCTGGACACAAAGTAGATGATTGGATTGCAAAAGTTCGTCACGCTACTCCGGGAGTAGGGTTGATCTCTCCTCCGCCACACCACGATATTTATTCTATCGAGGATTTGGCACAGTTAATATTCGATTTAAAAAATGCTAACAGAGAAGCACGAATCAACGTAAAACTGGTTTCTAAAGCTGGTGTTGGTACTATTGCTGCAGGAGTAGCTAAAGCACATGCTGATGTAATTCTGGTATCAGGATTTGATGGTGGTACAGGTGCATCTCCGTTAACTTCAATACAACATGCTGGTTTACCTTGGGAACTTGGATTAGCTGAAGCGCACCAAACGCTTGTTAAAAACCGCTTGCGTAGCAGGGTTGTGTTACAAACAGACGGACAGCTAAAAACAGGTAGAGATATTGCAATTGCAACTTTACTTGGAGCCGAAGAATGGGGTGTTGCAACTGCAGCTCTTGTAACCGCAGGATGTATTATGATGCGTAAATGCCATTTAAATACTTGCCCTGTTGGTGTTGCTACTCAAGATCCTAACTTAAGAAAACTATTTACAGGTGAAGCGGATCACGTAGTTAACCTATTCTATTTCTTGGCTCAGGAGTTAAGAGAAACAATGGCTGAACTTGGTTTCAGAAGCGTTGAAGAAATGGTTGGTCAATCTGACGCATTAAAAGTACGTGCAATAGCTCAGGAAGACTGGAAACAAAAAGACCTTGACCTTTCTGCAATTTTATATAAAGCACCAGATAATGGATTAAGCTTATTTAAAACAGAAGATCAGGATCACGGATTATCAGAAATTCTGGATCACGAATTAATCAAAGCTGCACAGCCTGCATTATTTAACAAAGAGCCTATATATAAGGAGTTCGAAGTTAAAAATACCAACCGTGCAATTGGCACCATGCTTTCAAACGAAGTTTCGAAAATATACAAATCACAAGGTTTACCTGCTGATACCATCAATTTCAAATTCAAAGGTTCTGCTGGTCAGAGTTTCGGAGCATTTGCTACTAGAGGTATCTCATTACATCTTGAAGGCGAGGCCAATGATTATGTAGGTAAAGGACTTTCGGGAGCAAGATTATCGATTTTCCCTTTCAGTACTACTAAATATGTACCTGAGCAAAACATCATTATCGGCAACGTGGCTCTTTATGGTGCAACTTCTGGTGAGCTGTTTGTAAGAGGGCAGGCGGGTGAAAGATTCGCGGTACGTAACTCTGGTGCAACTGCTGTTGTAGAAGGACTTGGAGATCACGGTTGTGAATACATGACTGGCGGCGAGGTATTGGTTATTGGCGATACAGGTAGCAACTTTGCGGCTGGTATGAGCGGTGGTATTGCATGGATCTATAATGTTAAAGGTGATTTTGCAAACAAATGCAATAAAGAGATGGTAGATCTGGATCCTCTTGATGAACAGGATGAACTACGTATCACTCATTTATTAAAGAAACATCTTCAGCTTACAGAAAGTAGTGTAGCTAAATTCTTGCTAGACGACTGGGCAACACAATCTGCACATTTCATCAAAGTATTCCCTAAAGAATACAAAGCAGTATTAATGAACAAAAGTAACAAACTGAAAATATCTTAAATAATGGGAAAAGTAACTGGATTTTTAGAATACGAAAGAACTGCTCCTTTAAAAGAAGATGCAAAAGAGCGTTTAAAACATTATAATGAATTCGTAAAGAATTTTGAACTGGAGGAAGTTAACAAAGAAGCAGCCAGATGCATGGATTGCGGTGTTCCTTTCTGTC
>NZ_JBFTNT010000223.1:0-6979 GCF_056397585.1 Pedobacter sp. 05L430
CTTTTAGAAGTAAACTGCAGGCAAGTATAGATAAACTGGGTTCTAAAACAATATTTGTTCAGAAATGGCCATGGGGTGGTTTTGGAGATTATCCGTGGTGGAAATATATGAACAGACCTGTGCCGTCGCTGAGAGATTATGAGTTGCTTAGGGATCGTCTGGAACATGCCGAAGGCTTGTCTTATGAAATCTGGGCAAATGAGAGAACCATTAAATACAGAAGTAATTCTGTAGAAGGTGTGGGAGTAAGAGCCGCTTCTCAGGATTTCAATAAAACATGGACCCTGGATTTTCAGGAAGGTCGATATTTTACTGAGAATGAAGGAAGGGCAGGTTCTCCTGTTGTTCTTATTGGTGCTCTTGTAGCTGAAGGTTTATTTAATGGAGAACCAGCAATTGGTAAATCCATAATAGTAATGGGCCGTAAATTGAATGTAGTTGGTGTTTTTAAGAAAGAAGGAGAAGATATTCTGGGTATGTCGCAGGATAAAAATATTGTAATGCCTTTAAATTTTGCGAAGGGTATTATGGATATCGAAAGCGATAGATATGATCCATCAATTACGGTAAGGGGTTTTGAACACATTGCTCTTGATGAGATTGAAAGTGAAATACAAGGGACTATGCGTTCCATTAGAAGGCTAAGGCCTGGTGTAGAGGATGATTTCTCTTTGAATAAGAGTACTATCGCATCTAATCAGTTAGATACCATGTTCGGAATGGTTGATATAGCAGGTTGGGTTATTGGTGGCTTTTCTATTCTTGTCGGAGGGTTTGGTATTGCTAACATTATGTTTGTTTCGGTAAAAGAACGCACCAATATTATCGGTATTCAGAAATCGCTGGGCGCTAAAAATTATTTTATTATGCTGCAGTTTCTATTTGAAGCAATAGCGCTGTGCCTGCTCGGAGGGCTGTTAGGCTTGCTCCTGGTTTACTTGGCTACCTTAGCAGCCAGTGCCGCCGGTTTTGAGATGATCTTATTTATGAAGAATATTATGCTGGGAATAGGTGTGTCTGTTATTATAGGCACAATATCGGGCTTTTGGCCGGCTTACGCAGCGTCGAGGTTGGATCCTGTTGAAGCGATTCGCTCATAATATGGCTTCGCTCTTTGCTTAAAAACTGAGTATTACTACTCAAAGGCTGGAATCTTTTGCCCTGAAAAAGGACAAAATTTCCTATGCCTTTTCCCAGAACACTCAGTTTTTAAATATGGCGCCTCAGCATAAACTCGCTAGTCCAACACGGATGGAGTAATAGGGAGAAACATAAAGAAATAAAAAGGCCTGTTCCGGATGACGAAACAGGCCTTTTGTTATATTTTGAGCTTGATGTCTAAGTACTAAATACCAATATCTAAGTACTAACTTAGCTCAATTTAGCTAAAGCAGCTTTGATTCTTGAAACTGCATCTCTAAGTTTATCTTCAGCTGCAGCATAGGAAATTCTGATACAATCGTTGTTTCCGAATGCTTCACCTGTAACAGTAGATACATGAGCTTCGTTTAATAAGAACAAGCTTAAGTCTTCTGCGCTATTGATGGTTTGAGTACCATCGGTTTTACCAAAGTAAGATTTTATTTCAGGGAAGAAATAAAAAGCTCCGTCTGGAAGATTTACCTTAACACCTGGAATTTCTGTTAATAGGGCATAAACGATGTCTCTACGTTTTTTGAATTCGCCAACCATTTCGTTTACCGTATCTAAACCACCCTGATATGCGGCTAAAGCCGCGCGTTGAGCGATAGAAGAAGTACCTGAAGTGATTTGGCCTTGTAGTTTATCGCAAGCATTTGCAATTTCTTTATTCGCAGCCATGTAACCAACTCTCCAGCCAGTCATAGCGTAAGATTTAGAGAAACCATTGATCAGGATTACTCTGTCTTTAACTGAATCAAATTCAGCAATTGAAGCATGTTTACCAACAAAGTTGATGTGCTCATAAATTTCATCAGAGATGATATAGATGTTCGGGTGTTTTTCAAAAACAGCTACTAAATCAGCCAATTCTTCTTTGCTGTAAACAGATCCGGTTGGATTGCATGGCGAAGAAAACATGAACAATTTGGTTTTAGGAGTAATTGCTGCTTCTAATTGCGCTCCTGTAATTTTAAAGTTGTTTTCAACTGTAGCGTTGATGAATACTGTTTCACCTTCACCAAGTTTAATCATTTCTGAATAAGATACCCAGTAAGGGGTTGGAACGATAACCTCGTCTCCTGGATCAACAAGACACATTACTGCGTTGGCAAGTGATTGTTTAGCTCCTGTAGAAACTACAATCTGATCGAAACCATAGGTTAATCCATTTTCTCTCAATAACTTTTCTGCAACTGCCTTACGTAGTTCAGGGTAACCAGAAACCGGAGTGTAGTAAGAGTAATTCTCATCTACAGCGGTCTTTGCAGCCTCCTTAACAAACTCAGGTGTAAAGAAGTCTGGCTCACCAAAGCTTAGGTTAATAACGTCTATTCCTTTTGCGGATAGCTCTCTGCCTAACTTAGCCATTTTAATTGTCTGTGACTCAGATAGGTTATTGATTCTTTTGGATAAAAATGTCATAATAATTTGTGCGTGGGCAAATTTAATTTTGTGCAGTGACAAATATATGAACCTCACTGAATTATAAACTAAAAAAAATACTTTTTAATGTAATTCGATAGTGAAACTGTATTTTTGGTGGCTAATCTCTATAAAGTGCAACCTAAAAAAAAGGCGATACTTCTTTCTTTATGCATCGGGATAGCGCTTATGCTGGCAAAATTTGTTGCCTATTTCATCACTCAGTCCAATGCAATTTTAACCGATGCTTTAGAGAGTATTGTGAATGTACTGGCCAGCAGCTTTGCGTTTTATAGCATCTATCTGGCCACCATCCCTAAAGATAAAAATCATCCTTATGGTCATGGTAAAGTGGAGTTTTTCTCAGCTTTTCTGGAAGGTACGCTAATAACCATTGCCGGATTGATCATTATCTTTAAATCTACTTACGATTTAATCTATCCTAAGCCAATTCATCAGCTTTTTGAAGGGGCTATTATTATAGGGGCAACCGGAATTGTAAACTTAATTATAGGTTTTTATCTGATAAATACCGGCAAAAAACACAATTCAATTACACTGGAGGCTGATGGGAAACACTTGCTTACTGATGCCATAACCAGTGCCGGTCTGGTGGTTGGTGTAATTTTAATACAACTCACCAAAATCTATTGGCTGGATAGCGTGATCTCGATTTTATTAGGATTATACATCATTTACAACGGATATAAGCTTACGCGAAGATCTATAGGTGGATTGATGGATGAAAGTAATATTGATCTTGTAAAAGACATTATCGAAATTTTGCAGAAAAACCGAAAGGAACCCTGGATAGATGTACACAACCTGAGGGCGCAGCAGTATGGTGCCGATCTGCATATAGATTGCCACTTCACGCTCCCTTATTATTTCGATCTCAATCGTGTTCATCAGGAAATATCAAGTATTGATAAGCTTATAAATGGCAATGCACATCGGAAAACAGAATTGTTTATTCACGCAGACCCTTGCTTACCTGCTTGCTGTAACTATTGTAAAATGAATGATTGTCCGGTAAGGAAGGAAGCCTTTAGAGGTGAAATTAAATGGACAATCGAGAATGCAACTAAAAATCAAAAACACTTCGATCAATGAGTTATTTTAATGTAAGAGTATACGGCTTACTAATTAATGCTGAAAACCAGGTACTGATTAGCGACGAACAATCTGGTGGCCGGACATTCAGTAAATTCCCCGGTGGTGGATTAGAGCTGGGTGAAGGTCTTATAGACGCCCTTAAACGGGAGTTTATGGAAGAATGCAACGCTGAAATTGAGATACTCAATCATCTTTATACTACCGACTTCTATGAGCAATCTTCTTTTAACGATAGTCAGATTTTAAGTATTTATTATACCGTAAAAGCATTACATCCTTTAGCGTTGAATTTTAAGACTGATGTATTTGATTTTGACGAAAATACCTTACAGTCGTTTAGATGGGTTAGTTTAAATGACCTTAAAACTGACGACGTGACTTTTAAAACTGACAAAACTGTAGTAGAACTATTAATTAAAGAAAGAAACCAATGAGTTTAGCCGAAAGGGATAAAAAAGTAATATGGCATCCTTACACACAAATGAAAAATGCAGCACCTCATGTCCCAATTGTAAGAGGAGAGGGTGTTTACTTATTTGATGAAGATGGCAAGAAATATATTGATGCCGTTTCCAGCTGGTGGGTTACCATTCATGGACACGCTCATCCTCATATTGCCGCTAAAGTTGCTGAACAATTAAAGACTTTAGAGCATGTAATATTTGCAGGTTTTACCCATGAACCGGCTGTACAGCTGGCAGAACGTCTGCTGCCATTATTGCCTGGTAAGCAGGAAAAGGTGTTTTATAGTGATAATGGATCTACAGCTGTAGAGGTAGCCATTAAAATGTGCTTACAGTATTGGGTTAATACGACCAAGCAGCCCCGTACTAAAATTATTGCATTTAGGGAGGCTTATCATGGCGATACGTTTGGTGCCATGTCGGTGAGTGGACGGAGTATTTTTACTGATCCCTTTGCTTCTCTTTTGTTTGATGTTGAATTTATTGATCTTCCTAATGAGCGGAATATTGAGCAGCTTAAATCTAAGATCAATTATCTTTCTAATGAGGTTGCCTGCTTTATATTTGAACCGATGGTTTTAGGTGCAGGCGGAATGTTAATGTATGAACCCCAGTATCTGGATCAGTTAATTGAAACTTGTCAGAAACACGGGATATTGACAATAGCAGATGAAGTGATGACTGGTTTTGGGCGCACTGGTAAGTATTTCTCCTGCGAAGCACTAAATACCAATCCTGATATTTTTTGTTTGTCTAAAGGGCTTACAGGTGGCACTATGCCAATGGGGATTACTACATGTAACCAAAAAATATTTGACGCATTTTTAAGTGATGACAAGCTTAAAACCTTATATCACGGACATTCATTTACGGCTAATCCGGTAACTTGTGCAGCCTCATTGGCCAGTCTGGATATTTTATTAAAACCGGAAACGCTTGAGAACATTCATAGAGTAGTAGCAAAACATGAAGCTTTTGCTTCACAGATAAAAGGTCATCCAAAGCTTAAGGATGTAAGGCAGGCAGGAACCATATTGGTAATGGAGTGGGAAACAGGTTCAGATACCTCTTATTTAAGTGGATTGAGAAATCAATTGTACAATTACTTTCTGGACAGGGGGATTATACTTAGGCCGCTAGGAAATATCATTTATATTTTAGCGCCTTATATAATCAGTAATGAAGACCTTGATTATATTTACCAAACTATTAATGAAGCACTAAACGATATATAAGAGTAGTCTGCGCCTCGTCATCTCGGCGATAGGAGAAATCTCTTGGTTATGCCATTTCAAGAAATCTCTCCTATCGTGGAGATGACGACCGCCTGTAAAGAAAAAGAAGACATCAAAAAAACAATGTGTTATTAGCAATATTATAATAAAAACAGTAATGAACATTAAACCGATTTTAGAGAACATAGTAAGCGATAATGTTTTACATGCCAAGTGGTTAAATACCTTGTCGTATATGGAAAATGCAGGTGCAAAGAAAATCTCTGCATCGGAGCATAAAGAAAAGGTGAACCTTATAATTCTTAAACATGCAGCAGAGGAACATCGTCATGCTTATTATTTAAAAAAGCAACTGGACAAACTGGATGGCGATCTTTGCAAAACCTATACCAGCGATGAGCTATTGGCTCCTAACGATACCAAATTTTATTTAAATGCTTTGGATGTAGCGGTATGCCGTTATTTGAAACAGCATTTTAATTTAAGCGGATATGAACTAAAGTTTGCAGCTTATCTTTTTGTAACCTATGCAATTGAGGTACGTGCAGATGAGCTATACCCTGTTTATCAGGATGTTTTAACTGCCGCAGGCAGCAAGGTAACCGTTAAATCGATCATTCTTGAAGAAGAAGGTCACCTGGAAGAAATGTTGAACCAACTTAGAAGCTTTGATGCGGACTGGGAAAAACATGCTGAACTGGTTATAAAAATTGAGCAGGATATGTTCAATTCCTGGATGCAAAATTTGAATAAACAAATTGCCTAAACCCTTACAACCTTAGCAGGTGTGATGGCATAAAAGCAATCGCCCTGCTCTGCATCTAATATTTTTAGTCCTGTAAAAACACTAAAAGCTGGTAATATGGCGCAATGTTTTCCAAAGTAAAAGCAAGGGAACTTCAATTGCTGCTTAGCCCTTCCATAAATAACTACACCTGGATGTATATGACCCGTGATGTTATAATATTCATCAACCTCTCCAGGTTTATCATGTATAAATCTAAAAGGTGCCAGCAGTAACTCTTTTTGATGGACTTCAATTCCTAAAGCCTCATAATCTTCATTCTTTAAATTGTCGTGATTTCCTTTTATCAAAATAACTTTAAGGTTGGCATAGCCATTTCGCCAGTGCATAAAAGCATTGGCGTCGCTGTTAATGTTATTGTGGAACATGTCGCCGGTAACCAGCAGATTTTCAGGGTTAAATTCCGACATCAAAGTGGTCAGTCTTTGTAAGTCGGTATGGTTTATTGCATCAGGAACTTGTATGCCTGATTTTCTAAAATGAGCAGACTTGCCAATATGAAGATCACTAATGATAAGCATTTTTCTGGCTGGCCAGTATATAGCTCTCTCATTGCTTAATATCAGTTGCTCGCCTTTACAATCAATGGTCATTTTTTTGCTTTTTTCTTTTTACCTGTACTCGTTTTTCCGATTCTGAAGTCATCCTTTCAATCCGCTGACTAAGTTCTTCACTGCTCATATTATCTCTTAAACTGTCTACTTTTATGGGGAAACAGAGTGGGGTATAACTGTCCGTTTTTATAATAATAACCTTACTGGCTTGTACGCGGTGTAGGGCTGCGGCTAATCTAG
>NZ_JBFTNT010000224.1:0-6960 GCF_056397585.1 Pedobacter sp. 05L430
TTGTTGTCTACAGCATTTAAATTACGCACAAATATTTTGTCTTTACTGCTATACATTTTACCTTCCAATCTAATTACTGCATTACTCACAGGCGCGTAATCCACATTAAGGGAATATCCGGTTGTTTTAAAGCCATTAGGTGTTCCGGTAGCAATAAAAACACCATTCTTATCCTGGTAATATTCTCCTCTTGCGGCAACCGCCCAGTTGCTGTTGATCTTGTATTGTGCAATGGCAACAGGCGAAAGAACTTCATTTTTGTCGCTGCTTCCTTTTGTTTTCTGCTGTGTTCCGTAATCAAAGCCAAGAGTCAATCCAAACTGATCAGTTACCTGGAATATTCCATAAACATTATGATAGAACCGTGTTACCCTTATAGAGTCAGCACCTTCTGTTTCCAGGTAATTACTATAGTTGACAGTAATTTTATCTGTTGGTTTCCATGTTAACTGTACACCACCGGCCGGCTGGCTGTTTCCGCTCTGACGGGTAATTCTTTGCCATCCGTTCAAATAAAATGCGGCAGCAGTAAACTTTCCATCACTAGTACCATAGGTAATTTTTGCACCCGATTCATAATAAGGTGTATTTTCTGATGAGATGTTTCTTGTTAATACCCAGCAATCTTTAGAAACGGCACTTTCAAAACCAATATGTGAAGAGAAAATTCCGGCATCCAACCATAAATTAGCTGTTTTGGAAAGTTTAACCCCAGCATTTGCTTCATAGATGTTTTTTAACACCCCAGGCTCTGCCGCTAGATTTGCATTGGCATAACTTCCCGCCATTACAGCTACATTTGCCCTGATGGTTCCATTATCGTAATTCCCTTTGATGAAACCCAAATTTAAGTTCATTTCGTTATGACGGTTATGAGAATAGATAAATCCAGGTCTGTTGTTATCCGTCGGTTTATTAAAATCGTAACCGAAATAAGTTTCCAGGTAACCACTCACTTTGATTTTTGATGTTTCCTGGCCGTATGCTAAAGATCCCGTAGTTAATGCTGTTGCTAATATTAAAAGTTTTTTCATTTATAGTTTTGTTTTTTCTAGATATGGTCATCTCTGATGGCCACGTTATTGTATTATTTGTTGTTTTTGGATTAAAATTTAGGCCATACTTCCCCTGCCGCTGCCTGATCCGGGGTTTGGCAAACGCATTATGGATCAGGCAGGAGTTTCAGAGCGAGAGTCGTAAGATTATTTTTTTAACTCATCCAGGGCAAGGTTAAGCTTAAGTACATTTACGGATGACGGGCCAAACAGTCCTAACAATGGCCCCTGAGTATTTTTAACTACCAGTTCAGCTACTGTCTTTTCATTTATTTTACGATAAGCAGCAATTCTTTTGATCTGGATAATGGCACCCTGTTCGGAAATGTTTGGATCTAAACCACTACCTGAAGCAGTGACCATATCGGCTGGAATATCAGCCTTTTTCAAAGATGGGTTGTATTTTAGCAAAGTGTCGATTCTGCTCGAAACCTCTTTTAGGTAATCAGGATTTGAAGGCCCCTTATTGGAGCCGGCCGAGCCTGCAGCATTATAACCAACCGCAGAAGGTCTTCCCCAGAAATACTCCGGTTTGGTAAACGATTGGCCAATTGCGGCATAACCAACAACTTTACCATTTTTGCTGATCTTTTCGCCGCCACCATTTCCTTTTGAGAAGCCACCGGCAAAAGCAACAATCAATGGATAAATAACGCACAGTAATACCATAAGTACTAGTGTTAAGCGTAAGGATTGTATGATATATTTTTTCATGATTTCTATTTTTTAAACAAATAAGCCTACAACAATATCAATAAGTTTGATGCCTATAAAAGGGGCTATCACACCGCCAAGTCCATAGATCAGTAGATTTCTACGCAACAACGCACTGGCACCGATTGGTTTATATTCAACACCTTTTAAGGCCAGAGGGATCAGGATAGGGATAATGATTGCATTGAAAATTACAGCAGATAAAATCGCACTCTCAGGACTATGCAATCCCATAATATTTAAACTCTGTAATGCAGGAATCGAAGCAATAAACAATGCCGGTACAATCGCAAAGTACTTCGCTACGTCATTGGCAATAGAGAAGGTAGTAAGTGTTCCGCGGGTGATCAGCAATTGTTTACCGATTTCCACAATCTCTATGAGCTTGGTCGGATCATTATCCAGATCCACCATGTTACCTGCTTCTTTGGCTGCCTGCGTACCACTGTTCATAGCCACACCTACGTCTGCTTGTGCAAGTGCAGGGGCATCATTGGTACCGTCACCCATCATGGCTACAAGTTTACCCAAGGCTTGTTCTTCTTTGATGTAATTCATTTTATCCTCAGGTTTAGCCTCAGCAATAAAATCATCCACACCGGCTTTCTCTGCAATGAATTTTGCGGTAAGGGGGTTGTCTCCGGTAACCATTACCGTTTTTACACCCATTTTACGCAGGCGCTCAAAACGCTCACTAATGCCGGGTTTAATGATATCCTGTAATTCAATTACTCCAAGTGCTTTTTCATTCTCAGAAACAACAAGCGGTGTTCCCCCATTATTGGCAATTATTTTCACCTGCTCCTCAATGTCTATTGGAAAAGGATTTCCAGCCGTTAAAACAATGTTACGGATAGAATCAAATGCGCCTTTACGGATTCTTTTTCCATCCGGAGTATCCAAACCACTTGACCTGGTTTCAGCAGTAAATTTGATGAATTTAGATCCTTCAGGTGCAGTAAGTAATTTATGATCTTGCAATACCGCAAGCTCTATAATAGATTTACCTTCGGGGGTTTCATCAGCTAGAGAACTTAACATACAGGCATCAACGAATTGCTTCTTATCCATCCCCGAAGTAGGGTAGAAATTGGTGGCCTTACGGTTACCAATAGTAATGGTACCTGTTTTGTCCAGTAATAAAACGTCAATATCGCCTGCTGTTTCCACAGCTTTACCTGATTTGGTAATTACGTTGGCACGCAGCGCCCTGTCCATCCCGGCTATACCAATTGCAGACAGCAGTCCGCCGATAGTGGTCGGAATCAAGCAAACAAACAAGGAGATCAATGCAGCAATAGTAATCGGAGTATTTGCATAATCAGCAAATGGCTTTAAGGTAACGCAAACAATAATAAACACCAAGGTAAAACTGGCGAGCAATATGGTCAATGCAATCTCATTGGGTGTTTTTTGTCTTGATGCACCTTCAACAAGGGCAATCATTTTATCCAGAAAACTTTCACCCGGCTGGGTATTTACCTGAACTTTGATATGGTCTGAAAGCACTTTTGTACCCCCGGTAACAGAAGATTTATCGCCTCCCGACTCACGGATTACCGGAGCCGACTCACCGGTAATGGCGGATTCATCAATGGTAGCAATACCTTCAATAATCTCTCCATCGGTTGGAATGGTATCTCCCGACTCGCAGAAAAATATGTCTCCTTTTTTTAATTGGTTCGAAGAACGGATCTCGATCTTTCCATTTGCCAGAACAACCTTAGCTGGTGTTTCTTCACGTGTTTTCCTTAAACTATCCGCTTGTGCTTTTCCTCTGGCCTCGGCAATGGCTTCAGCAAAATTTGCAAAAAGAACAGTAAGCAGTAATATTAAAAAGATAAAAAAATTGTATAGTGGTGATCCCTGACCTGCGTTACTCATGGAGTATACAGTTACGTAAGCCATGATTACGGTACCGATTTCTACGGTAAACATAACCGGATTACGAACCATTACTCTGGGGTCAAGTTTGATGAAGGACTGCTTAAGTGCAGTTTGCACTAAAGCGGGTTCAAATAATTTATTAGATGAGTGTTTCATTATAATCTATTTAAGCATGGTAAAGTATTCTGCCAATGGGCCTAAAGCCAGAGCAGGGAAATAAGAAAGCGCATTCAGTACAATGATCACTGCAAAAGTCATCAGACTGAAAGTCAAAGTATCTGTTTTCAAGGTACCAGCAGACTCCGGGATGTATTTTTTAGAACCTAGTAAACCTGCAATGKCAACAGGGCCTATAATCGGTAGGAAACGACCAAGGAATAGAACGAAGCCACTGGCTACGTTCCAGAAAACATTATTGTCACCCAGACCTTCAAAACCAGAACCGTTATTGGCATTGGATGAGGTCATTTCGTACAACATCTCCGAGAAACCGTGGAAGCCGGGATTGTTTAACCAGTTCTTAGGTTGTACTGCCCATCCAGCTTCCCCGTGATTCGTAAATACATAACTGGCAATTGCCGTTCCTGCCAAGATCAGAAAAGGACTCAGTAAGGTGATCAATGCTGCAATCTTAACCTCTCTGGCTTCTACCTTATGCCCAAGGAATTCCGGTGTTCTTCCCACCATCAATCCGGAAATAAATACAGCAATGATCAGGTAAATAAAATAATTCAATACACCAACACCGCAACCTCCATAAAAAGAGTTGATCATCATACCCAGTAATTGCCATGCGCCTGTTAGTGGCATGGTACTGTCATGCATCCCGTTAACGGAACCGGTAGAGATAATGGTGGTTACTGTGCTCCAATAGCCGGTTATGGCTGGGCCAAAACGAACTTCCTTGCCTTCCATAGCCCCGGTAGCCTGCGAAATGCCCATTTTTGCAATGGCAGGATTTCCTCCAAGCTCGGAACTTACAGTAGGGATCAGCAGGAGTAGCATACCAATCGTCATGACCCCAAAGATCATCCAGGCAAGTCTCCTACGTCTGATGAAAATGCCAAATGCGATGACCATTGCAATAKGAATAATTACCTGTGCAACCAATTCAACGGTATTGGTGATGTAATTCGGATTTTCCAAAGGGTGGGTAGAGTTTGCACCAAACCATCCACCACCATTAGTACCCAAGTGCTTAATGGCAATAAAAGCAGCTGCAGGGCCTCTTGAAACATTTACTGTATCTCCCTGAACAGAAATAAACTGATCTTTAGCTTCATAGCTTGTTGGAGAACCGTTAAAGGCAAGAATAATTGCCATTACCAATGATAACGGAAGTAATAACCTGGTAATAGATTTCACAAAGAATTCCCAGAAGTTACCAAGTTTAGTGCTTGTTTTATCCCTGAAAGCTTTAAAGAAAACTACAGCAGCAGCAAGGCCTGTAGCCGCACTAACAAACTGGAGAAACATCAGTACAAAATGCTGGGTAAGATAAGTTACACCCGATTCTCCTGAATAGTGCTGCAGGTTACAGTTTACCACGAAACTGATGATTGTATTAAAAGAAAGATCGGGTGTCATTCCTGGGTTTCCGTCAGGATTCAACGGAAGCTTGTCCTGATACATCAGAACAAAAAATCCATAAACAAGCCATACAAGATTGATGGTTAACAGCGCCTTCATGTGCTGCTTCCAATTCATCTCTTCTTTGGGGTTAATACCAGAAAGCTTATAGATTGCGGATTCAATAGGTTTTAAAAAGTCTGTCCAAACTTTTTCTCCGGCAAATACCTTTGCCAGGTACTTGCCTAGCGGAATAGCGATGACCAGTGTAAGCAGGTAGGTCGCAACAATTCCAAGTAATTCTGTGTTCATAATGTACAATTAAAATTTTTCAGGTTTAATCAACACGTAAATCATATAGATAAATACGGCGATTGCGATAATAAATAATGCAGTCATAATTTTAGATTTTTTCGAACCAGTCGATTGATTTGTAAACTACCCAGCAGAGGATCAGCAGGGCTAAAAAAAGCAGGATTGTAAGCATGATATTTTTATTTTGTGAGAAGCATAAGCCAATTCATATACCACACTTAGATATAAACACATAAAATCCTGATTTACAGATACATAAAACACAAAAATATTTTAACATCTTATTATTGAACAGAAAAACCCTTCCATTATGGAAGGGTTTTTATCAAAATGAAAAAGTCTGTTTTGTATCAATTAGAATGGCACTTTTCATCATGCGGAGGTGTATAATTGCTGATCCAGACTAGAATCATTAACAAGATATGGGAAAATAGATTCTAAAAGATTGATATAAATGGTGATCCCATCACTTATTTCTGCAAGATAAATGTATTCATCAGCTGAATGAGAGCGGGCAGAATCTCCAGGGCCTATTTTAACAGATGGCATTTCAAGCCAGCCCTGATCGGAGCTGGTTGGGGAGATGTATGTTTTTCTGCCAATGGCAATACCAGTTCTGACAAGGGGGTGCAAAAGATCAATTGCTGATGGTGTGAGTACGTTAGGACGAAGCGTGGTATCACAAAAGGTATGATTTTTAATTGTATTGAGTATTTCCTTTTCTGTATAACTATGATCAAATCTGATATCAATGGTAAAGCTGCATTCGCCCGGAACAATGTTATGCTGTATACCCGCATTGATCTGAGTAACAGTCATTTTTACTGGATTTGGAAGATTAGAGTCAATAGGAAAAACATAGCTTGAAAACCAATGAATGTCTTTCAGCGCTTTGTAAATGGCATTATCTCCTTCTTCTCTTGCCGCATGCCCGGGCCTACCAGTCGAAACGCAGTCCAATACCATAGAGCCTTTTTCGGCAACCGCCATATGCATATTCGTAGGTTCCCCAACAATCGCAAATGAAATAGGCATTAAATCATCCAGAATAGACTTAATCCCTTTTCTGCCAGAATTCTCTTCTTCTGCAGTTGCGGCCAGGCATAAATTAAAAGGAAGGTCTTTCCTTTCATAGAAAAAAAGAAACGCAGAAATCAGTGAAACCAAAGGTCCGCCTGCATCGTTACTACCCAAGCCATAAAGTTTTCCATCTTTAATCAGCGGCACAAAGGGATCGTTATTATATTGATCATTTGGTTTCACTGTATCATGATGGGAATTCAATAAAATGATGGGTTTTAAGGGATCAAAGTATTTATTGTAACACCAGATGTTATTGTATTTACGGATAGTAAATACTTCATGGTCATTTAAGAAGGATTCAATACAATCTGCAGTTAGCTTTTCCTCTGTACTAAAT